>DASUVU010000329.1:0-3494 GCA_036378815.1 Agromyces sp.
TTACTCTCCCGCACCCCCGTCGGAGACGACGATTTCACCTGACGCTGCGGCGCCCCTCGAACGCGCGGCCGAGGGTGACCTCGTCGGCGTACTCGAGGTCGCCGCCGACGGGCAGCCCCGATGCGAGGCGAGTGACCGTGATCTCGAGCGTGGTGAGCAGCCGGCTCAGGTAGGTTGCAGTCGCCTCGCCCTCGAGGTTGGGGTCGGTCGCGATGGTGACCTCGTCGACGGTGCTGTCGGCGAGCCGGGTCATGAGCTGGCGGATGCGGAGCTCGTCGGGTCCGATCCCGTCGATCGGGCTGATCGCGCCGCCGAGCACGTGGTAGAGCCCGCGGAACTCGCGGGTGCGCTCGATCGCGACGACGTCTTTCGCCTCCTCGACCACGCAGATCGACGTCGGATCGCGCCGCGGGTCTCGACAGATCGAGCACGTCTCCTGTTCGGACACGTTGCCGCAGATGTCGCAGAAGCGCACCTTGTCGCGCACCTCGAGCAGGATCTCGGCGAGCCGGGTCACGTCGAAGTGCTCGGTCTGCACGATGTGGAACGCGATGCGCTGCGCCGACTTCGGACCGATACCGGGAAGTCGCCCGAGTTCGTCGATCAACTCTTGAACAATGCCCTCGTACACGTGCTACCCGCGCTCCCCGAAGCCGGGGCGGCCGGGCGCCTCGACCTCTTCGAGGAACGTCGCGCCCAGCACCTCGCGCACGACGGACTCGCCGTACCGTTGGATTCCTCCGTCGACGGATGCCGCGGGGCGGGCCGTCGCGGTCGGTCGCGACGGCTCGGCGACGATCGCTGCTGCCGGGCCGGCGTCGAACGGTGGCTCGACATCATCGTCTGGCGGCGCGTCCGCGTCATCTGGCGCACCGATGAGGTCGGATGCCGCTGCCGGCGCCTCGGCGACCGCCGTCGCGGTCTTCGCGCTCGACGCCTGGTGATTCAGGCTCCCGCCGGGTGAGTCGGTGTCGGCCCGGGACGCCGGTGCCTCGGCGCCCGCCGGATCGTCGCTGGGAATCGCGACCGTGGTCCAAGAGTCGACGGGAGCGGATGGCGCAGGGGCGGACTTCGCAGGGGCGGACTTCGCAGGGGCAGGCTTCGCAGCGGCGGGCTCCGAGGGCGTGGGCGCCGCGGGAGGCGTCGACGCGGGAGCCGACTGCGTTGAGGCGGATCCGGCCGCGGGAGCGCCGTCACCTTCGGGCGACACGGGTTCGGCGACGGGTGGTTCGGACGCAACGGCCTGATCGCCGATGACCCGCGGCAGGAACTTGACCTGCACTCCGAGCACGTCGGCGATGGCTGCACGGAGCAGCTCGGCGGGCTTCTGGGCACCCGTGCCGCCGCGGAGGTCTTGCACGTCGTTCTGGCTCGGGAACCCGAGCACGAGCACGCTCTCGTCGGCGCGGTAGTCGATGACCTTGGCGGTCATTGCGGCGATCCACGCCGACCGCTTCGTGCGCTCGAGAACCGCGAGGATCTCGGGCCACGCGTCGCGGATCAGCTGCAGCGTCACCGGTCCGACCGCCTCCGTTGGTCGAGGAGCGCCCGGCGAAGCCGGTCGCTCCTCGAGACCTGGTTCTTCGGGCACGGGCGGCGCGGCTTCTGCGGGTCGAGGAGCCGCCGCTGGCGCCGTGGCGAGACCCGGCTCGTGCGGCGCTCCTCGACCGCCGGCATCCGTCGCGGCATCCGTCACCCCGACTCGACGCTCGAGACGTTCGACGCGCGCGAGCGCACCACGCTCGGTGTCGTCGCTCGACGGCACGAGCACGCGGGCGAGCATGAGCTCGAGGTGCAACCGCGGCGACGTCGCCCCCGTCATCTCGGTGAGTGTCTGGTTCACGAGATCGGCCACCCGCGAGAGCTCGACGGAACCGAAGGCGGCCGCCTGCGTCGACATGCGGGCGAGTTCGTCGTCGGGCACACCGCGCAGGACCGCAGCCGCAGCCTCGGGCGACGACGCGGCCACGACGATGAGGTCGCGAAGCCGCTCGAGCAGGTCTTCGACGAAGCGCCTCGGATCCTGCCCGGTCTGCACGACCCGGTCGGCGGCGGCGAATGCACCCGCCGCATCGTGAGCGCCGATCGCATCGACGACCTCGTCGAGCAGCGCGCCATGCGTGTAGCCCAGCAGCGCGACCGCCCGCTCGTAGTCGACGGACACGGTGCCCGAGCTCGCCGAACGCTCGGAGCCGGCGATGAGCTGGTCGAGCAGCGACAGCGTGTCGCGGGGGGAACCGCCACCGGCGCGCACGACCAGCGCCAGCACGCCGGGTGCGACCTCGACGCCCTCTTCGGCGCAGAGCTGCTGCACGTACTCGAGCATCGGACCGGGCGGCACCAGGCGGAACGGGTAGTGGTGCGTGCGCGAGCGGATCGTGCCGAGCACCTTGTCGGGCTCGGTCGTCGCGAAGATGAACTTGACGTGCTCGGGCGGCTCTTCGACGAGCTTCAGCAGCGCGTTGAAGCCCTGCGGCGTCACCATGTGCGCCTCGTCGAGGATGAAGATCTTGTACCGGTCGCGCGCCGGTGCGAACACCGCGCGCTCACGCAGGTCGCGCGCATCGTCGACGCCGTTGTGCGATGCCGCGTCGATCTCGACGACATCGAGCGAGCCGCCGCCGCCCCGCGAGAGCTCGACGCAGCTCGGACAGGTGCCGCACGGGACATCCGTCGGGCCCTCGACGCAGTTGAGGCAACGCGCCAGGATGCGGGCCGACGTGGTCTTGCCGCAGCCGCGGGGACCGCTGAAGAGGTACGCGTGGTTGACCCGATCGGTGCGGAGCGCGGTCATGAGCGGCTCGGTCACCTGCGACTGTCCGATCATCTCGGCGAACGTCTCTGGCCGGTAGCGGCGATACAGGGCGGTGACCACGCATCAATCGTAGTTGCCGCGTGTGACACCGCGTTCCGACGTCTTGGGCGTAGCATGCTCTGACCGGAAGGGGGCCGAATGACGGCGACAACGATGACCCCGGCACAGCTCACGAGGTTCGAGGCGAGGCTGCGCGCCGAGCAGGCGGACGCCGAGGAGCGACTCGCGGAGTTCGACGACGCGATGGCCGAGGTGCGTACCGCGAGATCGGATGCCACGGCCGACGACGAGCATGATCCCGAAGGCCCGACCATGACGCAGGAGTGGTCGCAGCGCACGGCCGTGCTGGCCGACGTGCGCGCCGAGCTCACCGAGATCGAGCACGCGCTCGCCCGCATCGCCGACGGCACCTACGGCATCTGCGCCCGGTGCGGCAAGCGCATCACCGTGGCCCGACTCGACGCCCGTCCGACCGCCACACTCTGCATCGACTGCGCACGGCTCGCGCGCTGAGGCCGCCCAGCCGCGCCGCCGCCCGCGGTGTTCTGCGTCCGATCGAGCGTCAGGGGGATGCGTCGGGGACGCCATTGGTGTCCGCTGCAGGCGAGGATCCCCCCTCACCTGCAGTCACCGTCACTCGCAATACGGCGGGATGAGGGTCCGGACCCGTTGGAGTCAC
>DASUVU010000330.1:0-4455 GCA_036378815.1 Agromyces sp.
TGTTCGCCGGCCTCGCGGCCGCCGCCGCACCGGCCGGAGCCGAGATCGTGTGCGTCGACGGCGATTTCTCGTCAGTGGTGGCGCCGTTCCTCGCACGCGGCGACCTCCGGGTGCGTCACGTTCCGGTCGCCGCGCTCGCCGAGGCCGTCGGGCGCGACACGTGGATGGTGGCGTACTCGCTCGTGCAATCCGCGACGGGCGAGGTCGCGGATGCGGCATCCGTCACCTCGGCCGCTCGCGACGCCGGTGCCCTCACCCTCGTCGACACGACGCAGGCGACGGGATGGATGCCGACCACCGACCTCGAGGCCGACCTCATCGTCTGTCACGCCTACAAGTGGCTGTCGGCACCGCGAGGTGCGGCCTTCGCGGCGTTCTCTCCGCGCGCGGTCGCTGAGATCACCCCGCTGACGGCCGGATGGTACGCGGGCGCCGATCCGTGGGCCTCCTGCTACGGGCCCGAGCTGTACCTGGCCGACGATGCGAGCCGATTCGACGTCTCCCCCGCCTGGCACGCGTGGGCGGGCGCGGAGGCCGCGCTGGAGTTCGCAGCATCACTCGACGCCGATGCGGTGCGCGACCACGCGCTCGCCCTGGCGAACGCGTTCCGCGCCCGGCTCGGGGCCGCGGCATCCGACAGTGCGATCGTGACCTGGGCCGACGCCGAAGGTGCCGACCTCGCGGCGCTGACCGCCGCGGGCATCACCGCTTCGGGGCGGGCCGGTCGGGCCCGAGTCGCCTTCCACCTCTGGAACGACGAGGAGGACGTCGAGCTCGCTGCGGCCGCGCTGGGGCGATGACGCCCGCCGCCGTCGCGTAACAGGCCCGGGGGTTGAAAACAGGCGCATCCGCCCTGTTCTCGATGCCGAGGCGGCGTGTCGCCCTGTTCTCACGTCACGCGTGACGCACGGGGTTCGCCAGCGTGCCGAGCCCCGAGACCGACACCTCGACGGTGTCGCCGTCGACGAGCGGCCCGACGCCAGCGGGCGTCCCGGTGAGGATGACGTCGCCCGGCAACAGCGTGAACACGCTCGACGCGTACGCGATGATCGCGGGGATCGAGTGCACCATGTCGGCCAGCCGCCCGTGCTGGCGTCGCTCACCGTCGACGATCGTCTCGATCGTGCCGCCGTCGAGGTCGAGCTCGGTGTCGATCACCGGTCCGAGGGGGCAGAACGTGTCGAAGCCCTTCGCACGGGTCCACTGCCCGTCGCGCTTCTGCAGATCGCGAGCGGTCACGTCGTTCGCGATCGTGTACCCGAAGATCACGTCGCCGGCATTCGCCTCGGCCACGTTCTTCGCGATGCGACCGATGACCACCGCCAGCTCGCCCTCGTGCTCGACGCGCTCGCTCTGCGGCGGCAGCACGATCGCGTCGCCCGGCCCGATGACCGACGTGTTCGGCTTCAGGAACAGCAGCGGCTCGGCGGGCGCTTCGCCGCCCATCTCCTCGGCGTGCTCCCGATAGTTCTTGCCGACGGCGACGACCTTGGATCGAGGGATCACCGGCGCGAGCAGCTTCGCCTCGCGGAGCGGCACGCGCTCGCCGGTGGGGTCGTATCCGGCGAACATCGGGTCGCCCTTGAGCACGACGAGGTCGTGCTCCTCCTCGTCGACGATGCCGAAGGCGATGGTCTCGCCGTGCGAGAAGCGCGCGATCTTCATCTGCCCAGCCTATTGGGAGGCCGCATCGACGGCGGAACCGTCGGGGATGAGCCGCTTTCCGAGACCGACAGCGTGGTCGGGCTCGTAGCCGAGTGAACGGTACCAGTCGATGACGCTGGTGTTCGTCGAGCGCACCTGCAGGTTGAGCTTGGGGCATCCGCGCTCGACGAGGAGCCGCTCGGCCTCGGCCATGATCGCCGCGCCGATGCCCTCGCCGCGGCGCGACTCGTCGACTGCGAGGTAGTTCACCCATCCGCGGTGGCCGTCGTATCCGACCATGGCGACGCCCACGAGCGACGCGGATGCCGCGTCCTCCACGACCAGGAACAGCTCGGGCTGCACCGTGAGCTTGCGGTCGATGTCGCGGTACGGGTCGTTCCACGGGACCACGAGACCGGCGGCGCGCCAGAGGGTGACCACCGCTTCAGTGTCCTCACGACGGAACGGCCGGATGACAGTATCCGCCATCATGCGTCGAGGCGCGTCAACCAGCCGTGTCGGTCTTCGAGGCGTCCGTACTGGATGCCTGTCAGCTCGTCGCGAAGCGAGAGCGCGAGCTCCGACGCGGCGTCACCGTCGTGCACGATCTCGAAGTCCTCGGCGAGCAGCCGACCGATGGGCGTGATCACCGCGGCCGTGCCGCAGGCGAATGCGCCGACGATCCGACCGGATGCCGCGCCCTCGCGCCACTCGTCGATCGTCACCCGGCGACTCTCCACCGCGTGCCCTCGGTCGCGCGCGAGCTGCAGCACCGAGTCGCGCGTGATCCCCTCGAGGATCGAGTCGGACTCGGGGGTGACGAGCGTGCCGTCGTCGAAGACGAGTACCACGTTCATGCCACCGAGTTCTTCGAGGTACTTCCCCTCGTCGAGGAACAGCACCTGCTGGCATCCGTGCGTTGCGGCCTCGGCCTGCGGAAGCAGGCTCGATGCGTAGTTGCCGCCCGTCTTCGCCGCACCGGTGCCGCCCTTGCCGGCCCGGGCGTACTTGGTCGACAGCCAGATCGACACGGGCTGCACGCCGCCGTGGAAGTAGGCGCCGGCCGGGCTGGCGATGAGGTAATACGCGACCTTGTGTGCTGGGCGCACACCGAGGAACGCCTCCTTCGCGAACATGAACGGTCGCAGGTAGAGGCTCGTCTCAGGGGCCGACGGCACCCACGCTCCGTCGACGGCGATGAGCTGCTTCAGGGAGTCGATGAAGTACTCGCTCGGCAGCTCGGGCAGCGCCAGGCGCGCGGCGGAACGCTGCATGCGGGCCGCGTTCTCGTAGGGACGGAACGACCAGATCGACCCATCGGCGTGGCGGTACGCCTTCAGGCCCTCGAAGATCTCTTGCGCGTAGTGCAGCACCGCGGCCGAGGGCTCGAGCTGGATCGGCCCGTAGGGAGAGACACGCGGACGATGCCATCCGCCCTTCATCGACCAGCACAGGTCGACCATGTGATCGGTGAAGTGGTTGCCGAAGCCCGGGTCGGCGAGGATCGCCTCGCGGTCGGCGTCGCTCTTCGCCGACTCATTACGGGTGATCGCCCACGTCAGCCCCGCCTCGGAGGGCTTCTGCAGGGTCAGGTTCGTCGTCGTCATGATGCCTTCCTTCAGGATGCGCTTTGGATGCGCCGTCAGATGCGCTGGGTCTCGAGTGCGCCGATGCGTGCGGCGATCGCGTCGCCGATCTCGGAGGTCGACCGCTTCGCGTCGCCACGTTCGGCGATGTCGGCTGCGACGGCCCGCCGCACGTTCTCGGCCTGCTCGCCGTGACCGAGGTGGTCGAGCAGCAGGGCGACCGAGAGGATCGCGGCGGTCGGGTCGGCGATGCCCTTGCCGGCGATGTCGGGTGCGGAACCGTGAACCGGCTCGAACATGCTCGGGAACCGGCGGTCGGGGTTGATGTTGCCCGAGGCCGCCAGGCCGATGCCGCCGCTGATCGCGCCGGCCAGATCGGTGAGGATGTCGCCGAAGAGGTTGTCCGTGACGATGACGTCGAATCTCGCAGGATCGGTGACCAGGAAGATCGTCGCGGCGTCGACGTGCAGGTAGTCGACCGCGACGTCGGGATACTCGGCGGCCACCAGGTCGACCGTGCGCTTCCAGAGCGACCCCGCGAAGACGAGCACGTTCGTCTTGTGCACGAGCGTCAGGCGCTTTCGAGCGCGTGCGGATGCCGCGGCGAACGCGTAGCGCACGACGCGCTCGACCCCGTACGCCGTGTTCACGGACACTTCGTTCGCGACCTCGGCCGGCGTGCCGACGCGGATCGCTCCGCCGTTGCCGACGTACGGACCCTCGGTGCCCTCGCGCACCACGATGAAGTCGACGTCGCCCGGGTTCGACAGCGGGCTCGGAACTCCCGGGTACAGCACCGACGGCCGGAGGTTGACGTAGTGGTCGAGCTCGAAGCGGAGCTTCAGCAGCAGGCCGCGCTCGATGTTCGCGCCCGCGAGTCGCGGGTCGCCGGGCACGCCGCCCACCGCGCCGAGGAGGATCGCGTCGTGCTGCCTGATGGCCGCCAGGTCGTCGTCGGTCAGCACGTCGCCGGTCTCCAGGTACCGCGCAGCGCCGAGCGAGAACGGCGTCTGCTCGATGGTGACCTCGGTGTCTGCGACGGCCGCATCGAGCGCCTTGAGCGCCTCGGCGACGACCTCGGGACCGATCCCATCACCCGGAATGACTGCGAGCCTGACCGTACCTACCATGGATTCTCCTTCGTGCGCCAGCCCTCCCAGCGTAGTGTCCAGTCGCGTGGGCCGATGGCTACAGTGGGCCTCAGGACGAGGTATCCACCTCATCG
>DASUVU010000331.1:0-8419 GCA_036378815.1 Agromyces sp.
CGGTCTCCCCGTCGCCACGGCGTGAGCTGGAGCGACATCCGCCGCCGTTCGCCGGGCGGTATCCGCAGCGCCGTGCGGTTCGGGCCCGCCAGGCCCGCCGACGGCTCCCATCCGTCGCGGACGACGGCGCGGAGGGTCCGAGGCCCGGTGTTCGCGACCGCGAGCTCGGCGGTGACGGTCTCGCCGAGCCGCACGCGGCCGGGCAGCGAGCGGGTCAGCACCACGCGACGGGGCGACGCCGCCAGCGCGAGATCGAGCACGCCCACGACGACGGTCAGCGCGAGCCAGCCGAGCAGGGCGAGCCACGCGGCATCCGCGCTCGACAGTCCCGCCGCGACGACGGGGATGGCGCCCAGCGCGACGAGCAGCGCGAACCGACCGGAGACCGCCATGTCAGAGCGGCACCTGGACCTGCTGCACGACTCCGCGCAGCACCGCGTCGACCGAGACGCCCTCGAGCTCGGCCTCGGGCCGCAGCTGCACGCGATGGCGCCAGACGGGCAGCAGCATGGCCTGCACGTGGTCGGGGGTCAGCGAGTCGTAGCCCGTGAGCCATGCCCAGGCCTTGGACGCCGCGAGCAATGCCGTTGAAGCACGCGGGCTGACGCCGAGGCGCATCGAGGGGCTCCGGCGGGTGGCGCGCGCGAGGTCGACGACGTACGCGAGCACATCGTCGGAGACCCGTACGGCCGCCGCGGAGGAGCGGGCTGCAGCGAGTTCCGCCGCCCCGAGCACCGGCTCGACGCCCGCGGCGGAGAGGTCGTGCGGGTCGAATCCCTCGGCGTGCCGCCGCAGCAGCGACACCTCGTCGTCACGCTCGGGGATGTCGAGCACGAGCTTCAGGAGGAACCGGTCGAGCTGGGCCTCGGGCAGCGCGTAGGTGCCCTCGTACTCGATCGGGTTCTGCGTCGCGGCCACCATGAACGGGTCGGGCAGGGGACGCGTCACGCCGTCGGCCGACACCTGCCGCTCCTCCATCGCCTCGAGCAGGGCCGACTGCGTCTTCGGCGGCGTGCGGTTGATCTCGTCCGCGAGCAGGATGTTCGTGAACACCGGGCCCTCGCGGAACGCGAAGTCGCCCGAACGAGGATCGTAGGCGAGCGATCCCGTCACGTCGCCCGGCATCAGGTCGGGCGTGAACTGCAGTCGGCGGGTGTCGAGCTCGAGGGTGCGGCTCAGCGTGCGCACGAGCAGTGTCTTCGCGACGCCGGGCACGCCCTCGAGCAGCACGTGGCCACGTGTGAGGAGCGCGATGATCAGCCCTGTGACGGCGCCGTCCTGGCCGACGACGGCCTTGCCGACCTCGGTGCGGACGCGGTTCAGCGCGGCCCGCAGCTCCTCGTCAGTGGTCGCGATCGTGTCGGTCATGGTCGCCTTCCTGTCGGGTCGGTGTGGTCGTCGGTGCGTGGGCGCAGGGTCTCCCGCACATCGCGCTCGAGGTGTTCGAGGTCGCCGGCGAGCGTCACGAGCTCGCGGTCGTCACGCGGCAGGTCGCCGGCCAGAAGACGGGAGACGGATGCCGCGTCGCGGCCGAGTGCCGCCGCCGCGGCATCCGACACCTGCTCGACCGACGCGGAGCGCGGCAGCCGCAGCATCGCTGCGAGCCGCCCGATCGTGCCGATCCTGAGCTGATCGAGGGCGTGACCACGCGCGGCGTTGCGGGCGTAGAGCCGCGCGCGGCCCTCGCTCGTCTCGCCCGCCGGTACCCGCACGGGGAGGTTCTCGACGACGAGCGGGCCGAATCGCCGGCCGCGCCAGATGGCGGCGGCGATCGCGACGGCGATCGCGAGCACCATCACGGGGCTGACCCAGCCGGGGGTGAGCTCGGCCATCGAGGGCGCGTCCGCAGTGTCCGAGTCGCCGGGGCCGGGGAGGTACCAGACCAGGGTGTCGGATGCCCCGAGCAGCCCGAGCGCGAATGCGGCGTTGCCCGCCTTCGAGACGTGCTCGTTCTCGAACACCGTCGTCGCGGCGACGAGCGCGACCTCGCCGGCGCCTGCTGCGCCGGGCCCGGATCGGGTCACGGCGGCGAACCCGAAGTCGCCGTCGCGGAAGCAGCCGCGCCACCCGGCGGCATCGGCGTCGTCGTCGACGGTGAGCAACTGCTGCCCCTCCGACAGCTCGCCCGCGCTGCGGGCTGCTGGGAGGTCGCAGGCGACATCGTCGACCGGTCCGCTCGCGGCGCCCGCGAGCCGCACGCCCGGCGCGATCGTCTCGAGCTCCGAGAAGCCCGGCCTCGCCACGACGAGTCGGTCGGCCGCCTCGGCGAGCTCGGTGAGGCGATCGTCGGCGAGCAGCCCCAACTCGTCGAAGAGGAACACGGTGGCGCCGCGCCGGGCAGCGTCGACGGCGGCGTCTGCGCTGCGTGCCTCGAGCACCTCGACGCCCTGTGCGCGCAGGACCTCGACGACCGCCTTGGCGCCTGCCGGTGACGGGTTGTCGGACCCCAACGGGACGCCGGGAAGCCGGAGGCCGCCCTGCACGACGAGGACGGCGAATGCACCCGCCACGAGGACCACCGCGATCACGATCCACGCGCGGTGGCGGCGCATGAAGGCGCGGAACGTCGGGGTGATCGCCGGAGCACCCGCCGCGTCGTCGCGCGCCTCTGGAGGACGAGTGGCGATGTCCGAAGCGCTCATCGGGCGGGCTCCGGTTCGGAGACGGCCTCGCCGAGGGGAGCGGTCGTGGCGAGACGCTGTTCGAGCTCCGTGATCCGCGCGTACGCCGCGCTCGAGCCGCCACGACCGAGGTAGCGCACCGCATCGAAGTCTGCGGCGGCGGTTCGCAGCGGCTGGGCCTCGCCGGGGAAGGGCCGCGCCGCGGCAGTCGCGATCCCGTGTGCCGTCGAACCGGGATGCACCCTGACGAGGTCGCGATCGACGATGCCGCGCACCAGCGCCCGGAACCGCTCCTCGATCGCGAGCGGCCAGTCGTCCGCCGCTGCCGCCGCCGCGGCGGCGCGACGGAGCGTCGCCAGGTCGCGCCGGTCGCGGTCGTCGAACAGCGGGGTCGAGGGCTTTCGCCGCCGGCGGAGGCGCGGCAGGCCGAAGACGAGCAGGCCGATCACGACGACCGCCGCGACCGCGAGCACTCCGAGCAGCATGAGCAGTGGCTCGGGAAGTCCGCGCGCTCCCTCGAAGAGGCTCGCGATCCAGTCGCGGATAGCCTGCATCGCCAGGTCGAAGGCGTTCGGCTGCGCGCCCTGGTACTCGGGCTTGGCGAGTTCCTCCTCGAGCCAGCGTCGCGCCTCGGGGGCGTCGGGATCGAGCGGGATCTCGATGCGGGGGATCAGGACCACGTTGCGGGGGGCTCGCTTCCGGTGGCCGTACCGCCGGTGGTCCCCGGGGCAGGCGTGGTCGCGCCGACGGGCACCCGGTACGGATCGGCGGTCGGCCGGCCCGCGTCACGGGCCTCGACGTGCCGCTCGAGCTCGAGGTCGAGGCCCTCCTTGCGCATGCGGAGGTCGATGTAGATGACGGCGACGAGCGCGGCCTGCACCACCGCGGTGATCGCCCCGATGAGGAGGGAGAGGATCATCGTCACGACGGTGGTGATGATCGTCACGGTGAGGCCGGAGCCGGTGCCCGTCGGGTCGATCGACACCGCCAGGATGGTGCCGACCATCGAGACGGGCTGCACCACGATCTGCGACGCGATGTTGAGGATGACCGAGACGAGCAGCAGGGTGCCCAACGTGCGCCAGAAGTACCCGTCGGTCAGCCGCCACGAGCGCACGACCGAGGCTCGGATGCCCACGCGCTCGAGCACGATCACGCTCGGCACGAGCGCGACCTTCACGGCGAGCCACGCCCCGAGCACGACGAGGCCGAGCCCCAGCACGATCGCCACCCCGATGCCGATCGCGAGGCCGAGGGGGGAGATCGAGCCGGCCGCGACCACGATGACCACGATCAGCGCGACGGCGAGGATGAGGGCCAGTCCGACGAGCAGGGTCCAGCCGATGAGGGGCCAGATGCGGGATGCCGAACGCCGCCACAGCGCGCCGAAGCGCAACCGCTCGCCGAGCGTGCCCGTCGCGACCTCGAGGACCATGACCCCCTGCAGGAACGCACTCGCGATCACCGACACCGCCACCGGGACGAGCATGAGCAGGAGCAGGCCGCCGACCGCACCGGAGAGGATGGCATCGGCATCCTGCGCCGAGGCGTTCTCGACGCGGGTGAGCGTGATGAGGATGAACGGCACGAACACCGCGGCGGTCGCGATCACCGAGACGAGCTGCACCACGAGCCCGCTGCCGAAGGTCGGGACCGGGTTGCGCCGCAGGACTCGGAACGGCGCCCAGAGGAGCGTGCCGAATCCGAGCGGTCGCAGCGGCAGCAGGCCCGGCTTCGGGGGCGGCGTCCACGTGGCGCCGCCGGGCGGCGCGGACGCGGGCTGGCCGTAGCCGGGCGGCGGTGGATACCCCTGGGGTGGCGGGTAGCCCTGGGGCGGCGGGTACGCGGGCTGGCCCGAGCCGGCCGGCGGCGGGTATGCGGGTGCGCCAGACGGTCCGCTCGGCGGTGCGCCCGTGGCATCCGTCGACCTCGGTTGCTCTGGTGCTGCGCCCGGCGCCTTCCAGTCGTGATCCGACACCTGCATGCGCTCCTTCCGGCGACGTGACCATGTTTCCACATTTCCGGGGGCCCGAAGCCTCCGTCGGCGTGGCCGAGGGCGCGTGCGGCGCGCGTACAGCCCGCGTTCGGCCGCCTCACGGCGTGGAGCGGTTACAGTGGAGCCACTGCACTGCGGCCGTGCCCGAGCCGGCCCTGACCGAAACCGAACGGATGACCCCACGCGTACTCGTCGTCGACGACGACACGGCCCTTGCCGAGATGATCGGCATCGTGCTCCGCACGGAGGGATTCGAGCCGTCGTTCTGTCCTGACGGCTCGGGCGCCCTCGACGCGTTCCGCGAGACGAAGCCCGACCTGGTGCTGCTCGACCTCATGCTGCCCGGCATGGACGGCATCGAGGTCTGCGGACGCATCCGCGCCGAGTCGGGTACGCCGATCATCATGCTCACGGCGAAGTCCGACACCTCCGATGTCGTGAAGGGCCTCGAGTCGGGCGCAGACGACTACATGGTGAAGCCGTTCAACCCGAAGGAGCTCGTGGCCCGCATCCGCACGCGCCTGCGGCCCGCGCCCGAACCCGTCGTCGAGACGCTCGCCATCGGCGACCTCACGATCGACGCCGCCGGCCACGAGGTGCGCCGCGGCGACGAGCGCATCAACCTCACCCCGCTCGAGTTCGACCTTCTGCTGACGCTGGCCTCGAAGCCGCAGCAGGTGTTCACGCGCGAGATGCTGCTCGAGCAGGTGTGGGGCTACCACTACAAGGCCGACACCCGACTCGTGAACGTGCACGTCCAGCGACTGCGCGCGAAGGTCGAGCACGACCCCGACAACCCGCGCATCGTGATGACCGTGCGCGGTGTGGGCTACCGGGCCGGCGCCACGACGTAGGGGCCCCGATGGCTGCGGCAGACGCCTCCCCTCAACTCGCCGCGTGGTCGTGGCGGGAGGCACCGCGTCGCCTCGCGGCGCTCTGGCGACGGTCGCTGCAGTTCCGAACGGTGCTCCTCACGCTGGCGCTCTCGGGGCTGGCGATCCTCGTGATCGGGCTGTACATCTCGTTCAGCATCGCGTCGAACCTCTTCCAGGCGCAGCGCGAACGTGTGCTCGAGGCGTCGAACAACGCGACCGCCGCGGCGCAGAGCATCCTCGACTCCTCGGATGCCACGGACCCGGCATCCCTGCAGGCCCTCATGGGTTCCGCCGTCGAGACCGTCACGAGCGTGTCGGGCAGCACCGACTTCGGGGTGTTCCGCGATCCCGACGCACCACCGGACTCGAGCGCTCCGCCCAGCCTGGTCAGCAGCAGTCTCAGCGGCGTGATCTCGCCGGAGTTGCGCGCCCAGGTGCAGAAGAATCCCGGCGAGCAGTACTGGCAGTCGGTCGCGCTGACGGACGGCGCCGGCGGCACCGACCCGGGCATCGTCGTGGGCAGCGATCTCCTGGTCCCTGCTGCGGGGCGGTACGAGCTGTACATCGGGTACAACCTCGGGGAAGCCGAGCAGATCCTCGCGGTCATGCAGATCACGGGCATCGTCGGCGCGATCGCGCTGCTCGCGCTGCTCAGCGCGATCACGCTCGTGGTGGTCCGGTGGGTCATCGAGCCGATCCGCACGACCGCCGCGACGAGCCGGCGCCTCGCGGCGGGTGACCTCGGGGTTCGCATGCCCGAGAAGGGCGAGGACGAGCTGGCGACCCTCGCGGCATCCTTCAACGGCATGGCCGACAGCCTCCAGGCTCGCATCCGCGAGCTCGCCGAGCTCTCGATCATGCAGCAGCGGTTCGTGTCGGACGTCTCCCACGAGCTCCGCACCCCGCTCACCACCATCCGCCTCGCCGGCGACGTGCTCTACGGGCAGCGGGAGGACTTCCCGGGTCCCACCTCGCGCACCGTCGAACTGCTCCACACGCAGACCGACCGGTTCGAGCGACTGCTCGCCGACCTCCTCGAGATCAGCAGGTACGACGCCGGATCGGTGACGCTCGAGACCGAGCCCACGAACCTGGTGCACCTCGCAGGCGACGCGATCGAGTCGATGCACGAGCTCGGACGACAGCACGGCAGCGAACTGCACCTCGAGGCCCCGGGCGGGCACCTCGACGCCGAGGTCGACCCGCGCCGGATCCGCCGGATCGTGCGCAACCTCATCGGCAATGCGATCGAGCACGGCGAGGGCCGGCCGGTCGTCGTCTCGGTCGACAGCAACGAGTCGGCGATCGCGCTCTCGGTCCGCGACTTCGGGCTGGGCATGACCGAGGACGAGGTGGCACGCGTGTTCGACCGGTTCTGGCGCGCCGACCCGAGCCGGATGCGGACCATCGGCGGCACGGGCCTCGGCCTCGCGATCTCGCTGGAGGACGCGGTCGCCCACGGCGGCACGCTCGACGTGTGGTCGGAGCCCGGCAAGGGGAGCGTGTTCCGGCTCACACTGCCCCGGTCGGCGGGCGTGGGTCCGGTCGTCTCGCCGCTTCCCCTGGCCCCCGCCGATCCCGATTCCGAGGGCCCCGCGTCGAACGGCTCCCACATCGAGGCCTCGGATGCCGCCGGGCAGGAGGTGCGCGATGGGTAGGCGCCTGCTCGCGGCATCCGTCGCCCTCGTCGTGCTCGTGCTCACCGGGTGCGCGGCGATCCCCAGCTCCGGTCCGGTCCAGGTCGGAGACCCGGTTCCGCCGGCCTCGCGGCCCGACATCGACATCCTGGTGCCCGGGCCGGTGGCGGGGCAGACGCAGCCCGAGATCCTCAGGGGCTTCATCAATGCGGCGCTCAGCCCGCGGAACAACTACGAGGTCGCGCGCGAGTACCTGACGGAGTCGTTCCGCGACGAGTGGCAGGCCGACGAGGGCGCCACGATCGATGTGCTCGCCGATCGAGAGGTGCAGACGGTCGACGACACGCTGATGCGGATCAGTGCCACCCCGGCCGCGGCGCTCGGGCCCAACGGCCAGTACGAGGAGCCCGACTCGAGCACGCCGATCCCGCTCGAGTACCGGTTCGAGCAGGTCGACGGCGAGTGGCGCATCTCGAATGCCCCGCGCGGCATCCTGATCGACCAGGTCGGATTCACGCAGGTCTTCGACGACTACACGGTCTACTTCTTCGACCCGACGTTCCAGTACCTCGTGCCCGACGTGCGGTGGTACGCGGTGCGCGAAGCGGCGCAGACGAGCATCGTGCAGGCCATGCTCGCCGGAGCGGCCGACTGGCTCGCGCCGGGTGTCACGTCGGCGTTCCCCGAGGGCGTGCAGCTCGAGCCTGCCGCCGTCCCCGTCTCGGGCGGCGTGGCCAGCGTCTCCCTCACGGGCGCCGCGTTCGACAGCGTCAGCACCGTGCAGGGGATGCAGCAGCAGCTCGAGGCGAGCCTCGTCGGCGTTCGCGAGATCCGTGGTGTCGAGCTCACCCTGAACGGCGTCGAGCCCGACGTTCCGAGCGACCCCGATCCGCCCATCCGGAACCCGCGCGTCGACCCGCGGACGGTGGTGTTCGACGGCGAGGTTCTGGGCCACCTCGCCACCACCGGGGAGAGCATCGAGCCCATTCCCGGACTCTCCGACCAGGTCACGGCACTCGCGCCGACGGGCGTCGCCCTCGGGCCGGGGGAGGAGTCGGCCGCGGTCCGAGCCGCCGACGGCGTCTGGCTCGTGCGTTCGGGCGAGGCGCCGGTGCTCCTCGATCCGCGCGACGGACTCATCACGCCCGCGTTCGACAACGAGGGCATCGTCTGGTCCGTGCCCGCGAGCCTGCCCGACCAGCTCGCCTGGTACGCGCCCGACGGCACGGCGAGCGGCCAGGTGGACGTGCCGTGGAGCGCCTCCGCGATCGCCGCGATGGAGATCTCCCG
>DASUVU010000332.1:0-4483 GCA_036378815.1 Agromyces sp.
GGGATCGGCGCCGATCACGACGACCTCGGCGCCGGCGTCGCGGAAGGTCTCGGGCGAGACGCCCGCGGCGGCGCCGTGGGCGCAGTCGAGCACGACCTTCAGTCCGTCCAGCCGATGCGGCAGCGTGCCGAGCAGGTGCACGACGTAGCGGTCCTCGGCGTCGGCGAAGCGACGGATGCGGCCGACGCCGTCACCGGTCGGCGCGAGCTTGGGCGAACCGAGGTAGGACTCGATGCGGTCCTCGACCTCATCCGGGAGCTTCGTGCCGCCGAACGAGAAGAACTTGATGCCGTTGTCGGGGGCGGGATTGTGCGAGGCGGAGATCATCACGCCGAAGTCGGCGCGGATGCTGTCGATGAGGAACGCGGTCGCCGGGGTCGGGATGACGCCGGCGTCGAGGACGTCGACGCCGGAACTGGCGAGACCCGCCGAGACGGCGGCGGTCAGGAACTCGCCCGAGACGCGAGGGTCGCGTGCGACGACCGCGACCGGCCGGCGACCGGCGGCGCGGAGTTCATCGGCGTGCCGCCCCTGCGTGAGGACGGCCGCCGCTGCTTGGGCGAGGCCCAGGGCCAGGTCAGCCGTGAGATCACGGTTGGCCAGGCCCCGGACCCCGTCGGTTCCGAAAAGCCGGGGCATACGGAGAACCGGTGGCCCGAATCAGCGCTTCGAGAACTGGGGCGCCTTGCGGGCCTTCTTGAGACCGGCCTTCTTGCGTTCGATGACGCGCGCGTCACGCGTGAGGAAGCCGGCCTTCTTCAGGGTCGGACGGTTGTTCTCACGGTCGATCTCGTTGAGCGCACGGGCAACCGCGAGGCGGAGCGCGCCGGCCTGGCCCGAGGGGCCGCCACCGGTGATGCGGGCGATCACGTCGTACGAGCCCGCGAGCTCGAGCACGGTGAACGGGTCGGTGATGAGCTGCTGGTGCAGCTTGTTCGGGAAGTAGTCCGCGAACTCACGGCCGTTGACCGTGATGCTGCCGGCACCGGGGACGACGCGCACCCGAGCGATGGCCTGCTTGCGGCGGCCGACGGCCGCACCCGACACGTTCAGCACCGGACGGGGAGTTGCGGGAGCGTCGGCGGGCGCGCTCTCGGTCGTGTAGCTCTCGGGAGCCTGGTCGATCTGGTCTGCGATCTTCGCCATGGTGGTTGTGAATCCTTAAGTTCGAGAAGGTCGAGGCGCCGGGCTTACTGGGCGACCTGGGTGAGGGTGTACGGCTTCGGCTGCTGGGCCGCGTGCGGGTGCTCCGGTCCGGCGTAGACCTTCAGCTTCTTCAGCTGCTGGCGGCCGAGCGAGTTCTTCGGGAGCATGCCGCGGATCGCCTTCTCGACGGCGCGGACGGGGTTCTTCTCGAGAAGCTCTGCGTAGCCGACGGCCTTCAGGCCGCCCGGGTACCCGGAGTGGCGGTACGCGATCTTCTTCTCGAGCTTCTGGCCGGTGAGGGCCACCTTGTCGGCGTTCACGATGATCACGAAGTCGCCGGTGTCGACGTGGTTCGCGAAGATCGCCTTGTGCTTGCCGCGCAGCAGGGCTGCGGAGTGGCTGGCGAGACGACCGAGGACGATGTCGGTCGCGTCGATGACGACCCAGTCGCGCTGGATCTCGTTCGGCTTGGGAGTGTAGGTGCGCGTCACGGAAGTGCTGCTTTCTGATCGAGAGAGGTGTTCGTGAATCCCGCTCCGGTGGGGTGTTCGCACGCTCATGCGTTCGAACGCCCCGGTGGAGGGCTCATCTTCGGGTTCCGTCGGCCGGTCGACACAGCGAGCGACACGGCGGCACCAAAGAGGTAGCTTAGCCGACGATGCCTTCGGCGTGCAATTCACGGCGCGCCCTGGTCTGGGCCGCCCGGGCCTCGAGCTCGTGGTCGTCGGGGTACCCGACCTCGGTGAGCACAAGTCCCTTGGCCGGCATCACCTTGAACGCGCTCGTGCGTTCCCTCGCGTTCAGGAGCGCCTCGGGATCGTCGACGTCGAGTCGTCCCTCGCCCACCGCCACGCATGCGCCCACGAGCGCCCGCACCATGGAGTGGCAGAACGCGTCGGCCTGCAACGATGCGACGAGGACCCCGCCCTCGGCCCGGGTCCAACGGTACGCCTGCAGGGTGCGGATGGTGGTGGCACCCTCGCGTGGGCGGCAGTACGCCGCGAAGTCGTGCAGGCCGACGAGCGTGGCCGCCGCGGCATCCATCGCACCCACGTCGAGATGCCCGGGGTGGACGACGGTGCGCCGGCGCTCGAGCGGGTCGCGCATCGCGGATGCGTCGGCGACGCGATACTCGTACCGGCGCCAGATCGCGGAGAACCTCGCATCGAATCCGGCTGGTGCGGGCTCGGCGTGCGTGATGACGACGTCAGCGTCGGCGCCCAGGATGCCCGTGAGGCGTCGCGCCAGGGCGGCCTCGGACGTCGCGTCGGCGTCCTGCCCGCGGCGCGGACGTGCGACGGCGGCGAGCGCCTCCTCCTCGACGTCGAGGTGCGCGACCTGAGCGAGCGCGTGCACGCCCGCGTCGGTGCGACCGGCGACCGTCAGCCGAGGGGCGGTGCCGGTGCGGCGGAACAGCGTGGCGAGCGCCTCCTCGAGCACGCCCTGCACCGTGCGGAGTCCCGGCTGCCGGCTCCAGCCGGCGAAGTCGGTGCCGTCGTACGCAATGCCGAGCCGGATTCGAACGACGGATGCCGCGGCATCCGCGTCGCCGTCGATCTCACTCACGCCTCCACCCTAAGGCCGCCCAGGGGTCGCTTCGGGCGGTGCGTCGGGTCTGCGCGCCGCGCACCTCGCAGGGACCGACCCCCGGAGGCACGGCGAAGGGCCGCACTGCGGATGCAGCACGACCCTTCGCGAGCGGTTCGAGACTACTTGGCCTCTGCGGGCTCCTCGGCCGGAGCCTCGGCGGACTCCTCCGACGCCTCGGCGCCGACGGCCTCGTCGACCGTGGCCTCGGCCTCGGTCACGACCTCGGCGGGCGTCTCCTCGACCACGGGCTCCTCGGTGGGAGCCTCGTCGGCGGCGGGGGCGGCGGCCGGCTTCGTGGCCCGCTGCTTCGGGGTCACGGGCTCGAGCACGAGCTCGATGACCGCCATGGGCGCGTTGTCGCCCTTGCGGTTGCCGATCTTCGTGATGCGGGTGTAGCCGCCCTCACGGTCGGCGACCTGCGGCGCGATCTCGGTGAACAGCTTGTGCACGACCGACTTGTCGCCGATCACGGCGAGCACGCGACGGCGAGCGTGCAGGTCGCCGCGCTTCGCGAAGGTGATCAGGCGCTCGGCGAGGGGACGGAGGCGCTTGGCCTTCGTCTCGGTCGTGGTGATCCGCTCGTGCGTGTAGAGCGCTGCGGCGAGGTTGGCGAGCAGGAGCCGCTCGTGCGCGGGTCCGCCTCCGAGGCGGGGGCCCTTCGTGGGCTTCGGCATGGTTCGTTATCTCCAGTGGTGGTGGGGTCGGTATGGCGGGCGGAGGCGCCTAGTTCTCGTCGTCGAAGCCCGTGTAGAAGTGGGCGCCGTCGAATCCGGGCACGGAGTCCTTCAGGGAGAGACCCATCTCGGTGAGCTTGTCCTTGACCTCATCCACCGACTTCTGGCCGAAGTTCCGGATGTTCATGAGCTGCGACTCCGACAGGGCGACGAGCTCGGAGACCGTGTTGATGCCCTCGCGCTTCAGGCAGTTGTAGCTGCGGACCGAAAGGTCGAGGTCTTCGATCGGGATCGAGAGCTCGCTGGAGAGCACGGCGTCGACCGGGGCGGGGCCGATCTCGATGCCCTCGGCCGCGACGTTCAGCTCGCGGGCGAGACCGAAGAGCTCGGTCAGCGTGCGACCCGCCGAGGCGATCGCGTCGCGCGGCGTGATGGCGGGCTTCGTCTCGACGTCGACCACGAGGCGGTCGAAGTCGGTGCGCTCGCCGGCACGGGTGGCCTCGACGCGGTAGGTGACCTTCAGCACGGGCGAGTAGATCGAGTCGACCGGGATCTGGCCGGCCTCGGAGTACTCGTTGCGGTTCTGGCTGGCCGACACGTAGCCGCGGCCGCGCTCGATCGTGAGCTCGAGCTCGAACTTGGCCGAGTCGTTGAGCGTCGCGATGACGAGCTCGGGGTTGTGCACCTCGACACCGGCGGGTGCCGAGATGTCGGCAGCGGTGACCTCACCGGCGCCCTGCTTGCGCAGGTACGCCGTGATGGGCTCGTCGTGCTCGCTGGAGACGACGAGGGCCTTGATGTTGAGGATGATCTCGGTCACATCCTCCTTCACGCCCGGGACGGTCGAGAACTCGTGCAGCACGCCGTCGATGCGGATGCTCGTCACGGCCGCGCCGGGGATCGAGGAGAGGAGGGTACGACGGAGGGAGTTACCCAGGGTGTAACCGAAGCCCGGCTCGAGGGGCTCGATCACGAAACGCGAACGGAACTCCGAGATGTTCTCTTCGGTGAGCGTCGGGCGCTGTGCGATCAGCACTGTTGATTCCTTTCGGCAGGGTGTCCGCTATATGACA
>DASUVU010000333.1:0-5259 GCA_036378815.1 Agromyces sp.
CCGGGTACATCCTGTGGGAGCTGCCCTCGCACCCGGTTCGCTCGCGTGTGCTCACGCTCGGCTTCCGGCGGTTGTGGCAGTACCCCGACGGGTGGGCGCGCCAGGCCGCCGAGCGGCTCGGCCTCCGCGCCGAGCTGCACGAGACGGGCAGCGCCAAGGTGGCCGCCGAAACGCTCGACGCACAGCTCGATCAGGGGCTGCCGGCGATCGCGTGGGTCGACCCGTACACGCTCGGTCATCGCGGACTGCCCGAGTGGTTCGACGGCTACGGCGGGCCGCCCGTCATCGTCTACGAACGCACGGGCGACTCGTATGCGATCGACGATCGTTCGACGTGCCGGGTCACCGTCTCGGGACTCCGCCTGGCGTCGGCGCGAGCCCGCGTCGGTTCCTACAGGCACCGGCTGATCACGATCGATCCCGAGCGGGTCGACGTCGACCTGCGCCCGGCTGTCGAGGAAGGGCTGCGGCTCCAGGTCGACCACCTGAGCGAGAGATCGGATTCGTTCTCGCTTCCCGCATGGCGCAAGTGGGCGCGGATGACGACCGACACGCGGAACACGAAGGGCTGGCCGACCGTGTTCGCCGACGGCCTCGGCGTCGGCAGCCTGCGGGCATCGGTCTACACCGACGCCGGGCACGGCCGGCACCTGCGCGGCCTCTATGCGGACTTCCTCGATGAGGCCGCCGACCTGGTGGGGCGCGACACGCTGCGCGACGCCGCCGACGCGTGGCGCACGGCTGCGTCGCACTGGGAGTCGGTCGTCGACGAGGCGCTGGCGCCCGGCGACGAGTTGCGCGAGCTGATCGACCGCGGCGACGCAGGGCGGTGGGAGCTGCAGGCCCGCCGCGACGAAGCGCCGGGCGAGCTGCCGGCCCTCGGTGAGCCGGTTGCGGCGATGTACGACGCGGAGGTGGCCGCGCTCACGCGTCTCAGGTCGTCGATCGGGTGAGCGCGGTCGGGTCGGTGGTGAGGGGCCTCAGCGCGGCGGCATCGGGCGGTGCTCGTACGCCAGGATGACGAGGTGCACGCGGTCGCGGGCATCGAGCTTCTGCAGGATGCGGCCGACATGGGTCTTCACCGTCGACTCCGACAGGTAGAAGCGCGCGGCGAGCTCGGTGTTGTTGAGCCCCTCGGCGATCGCGACGAGGATCTCCCGTTCGCGGGGCGTCAACGCATCGAGGAATCCGGATTCGGCCGATTCAGGGTCGGATGGCGCCGGCAGCTCATCCGCGAAGAGCTCGATCATGCGCCGGGTGATGCGGGGCGCGAGGGTCGCCTCGCCCGAGTGCACCGTGCGGATCGCCGCGGTGAGCTCCTGCGGCCGCACGTCCTTCAGGAGGAATCCGCTCGCCCCCGCGCGGATCGCCGCGAACGCGTACTCATCGAGGTCGAACGTCGTCAACACGATCACCCGGGGGCCGCGTTCCGCCGCCGTCACGGCCGCGGTCGCGGCGATCCCGTCGACGCCCGGCATGCGCACGTCCATGAGCATCACGTCGATCCCGGTCGATCGGGCGAGATCGATCGCGGACGCACCGTCGCCCGCCTCACCGACGACCTCGAAGTCGGGTTCCGCCTCGAGCACCATGCGGAAGCCGGTACGCACCAGCGCCTGGTCGTCGATGATCGCGATCCGGATGCCGCGTGGCTGGTCGTTCATGCATCTCCTCCGGTGCGTTCGGCTGCGCCGCGCAGTGTCGCCACGAGCCGCCAGCCGCCGGCGGGTCGGGGCCCGGCCTCGAGCGTGCCCCCGTACAGCGCCACGCGCTCGCGCAGGCCGGCGAGTCCGCGGCCAGCGCCCGTCATCCGGGTCTCGGAACGTGCCGCATCGTCCTCGACGACGACGGTGACGAGATCGCCGACATGCTCGATGCGAACGTCGACGTGCTGGGCGCCGGCCGCGTGACGGAGGGTGTTCGTGAGGCCCTCCTGCACCAGCCGGTACACCGCCAGCTGCAGCGTCGGTTCGGTGATGGCGGCACCCGTGGTCGAGAGGCGCACGGGCAGGCCCGCTTCGCGGAAGCCGTCGACGAGCGCCGGAATCGCCGCGACATCGGGCTGCGGGGAGCGGTCGGCCGCGGCATCCTCCGGTCCGGTCAGCACGCCCAGCATGCGGCGCATCTCGGCGAGCGCCCCACGACCCGCGTCGGCGACGTTGCGCATCGCGTCCGCAGCCCGCTCGGGGTCGCGGACGGCGGTCGCGGCCGATCCCTCGGCGAGGGTGATCATCACGGTCAGCCCGTGGGAGACGATGTCGTGCATCTCGCGCGCGATCCTCGAGCGCTCCATCGCGGCGGCGAGCTCGGCCTGCCGATCGCGCTCCCGGGCGAGGTCGTGCGCCCGCGCGATGAGGGCGTCGAGATAGCGGCGTCGGTTGCCGACGGTCACGCCGATGAGGGTCGCGATGAGCATGAACACCGCGAACGTGATCGACGAGCCGAACGCATCGAACTCGAACGGCTCGACGACGATGGCGGTGCGCAGCCAGACCGCGAGGTAGCTCGCCGCGGCGCCGACCGCGACGGACACGCCGAAGCCGATCCAGGCGGCGCGCGACGACGCGTACACGGCGAGTGCATAGAGACCGAAGAGGATGGCGAGCGCGTCCAGCGACCCGGTGGGCGCGGAGACGATGCACGCGAGCCACGCGAGCCCGATCACCAGCCAGGGATGGGTCCGCCGGAACAGCGCGAGGCCGAGCCCGGCGGCGAGCACCGCCGCCACGTTGGCCACCACCAGCCACACCGGGAGCCCGAGCTGGAGGGTGGTCACGATCGCGCTGATCACCGTCGGCACCGCATAGATCCCGGCGATCAGTCCGTCGGTGAGTCGAGGATGCCGCGACCAGAACTGCCGGATCACCCCTGGTGGCTTCGGCAGGCGCAGCTCGCCCCCGGCCACCGCGTTCGGGTGGTCGGGGGCGAGCCGTGACTCGGTCATGGACAGGACTCTACGCGTCGCGTTTCGCGAGGAGCATCGCGGCCCCGGTCGACGATGCCGCGACCCAGCCCAGCACGATCAGCAGGCTCTGCCACGTGGTCATCGAGTCGCCGCCGGTCATGCCGGCCGGCGCGAACATGCTCGTCCCGGCATCCGACAGCAGGTAGGGGACCACGGACTGGGCCCAGTCGGCGGGGATCATCTGGAGGACGACGGGGACGACCAGGATGAGCGCGAGCACGATGCCGATGCCGCCGGCGCTGGAGCGCACCATCGCCCCGACGCCGAGCGAGAACACGGCGAGCAGCGAGAGGTACAGCGCGGCGCCGAGCAGCGGTAGGAACACCGCTGAGTCGGCGATGCTCGCCGAGAGCCCGTATCCCGAGTAGACCGCGGTCGAGACGAAGAACGCGCCGACGGTGGAGATCAGTCCCACGATGAACGTGGCGACGAAGAGCACGGCCGCCTTCGCCGCGAGCGCCGGCAGCCTGGTCGGCACGGCAGCGAGGGTGGAACGGATCATTCCCGTGCTGTACTCGCCGGTCACGACGAGCACGCCGAGCACGGCGACGACGAGCTGCGCGAGGAAGACCCCGAAGACCGAGGACTGGACGAACAGCTCCGTCGCGGCGGGGCCCGACACTCCCTGCACGTCGACCCCGCCGCCCATGCCGTTCGCGATGGTGAGCGACATGACGAGGGCCATGCCGAGCGTGAGCAGGATCACGAAGAGGTAGGACCAGACGGTCGAGCGCAGAGTGCGCAGCTTGATCCACTCCGAGCGCAGCACGCCGGCGAAGCTCAGCCTGGTCGAGGGTCGGTCGAGCTGGTCGGAACCAGCGGTCGTGGGGGTGATGGTGGTCATCGGAGTGCCTCCGTACGGTATTCGACGGCGTCGGCCGTGAGGGCCATGTAGGCCTCCTCGAGCGACGCGTTCTTCGGGGTGAGTTCGTGGATGGCGACCGAGTGCCGGGCGGCGAGGTCGCCGATGGCGGATGCCTCGAGGCCGGTGACCTCGAGCACGCCCGAGTCGGCGCGCATGACGGTGACGTCGGGGCCGGCGAGCAGGTCGGCGAGCCGGGACGCGTGCGGCGATCGCACGTTGACGCGAGAACGCGTGCCGCCGGCGATGACATCGGCGACGGGGGCATCCGTGATGATGCGGCCCTTGCCGAGCACGATGAGGTGATCGGCGGTGAGCGCCATCTCGCTCATGAGATGCGACGACAGGAAGATGGTGCGTCCCTCGGCGGCCAGGTTGCGCACCAGCCTGCGCACCCAGAGCACGCCTTCGGGGTCGAGCCCGTTGACGGGTTCGTCGAGGATGAGCGTCGCGGGGTCGCCGAGCAGCGCGGCGGCGATGCCGAGGCGCTGGCCCATGCCGAGCGAGAAGCCGCCCACGCGCTTACGTGCGACGGACTCGAGCCCGGTGAGCTCGATGACCTCGCGCACCCGCTGCCGGCCGATGCCGTGCGTGGCGGCCATGGCGAGGAGGTGGTTCTCGGCGGTCCGTCCGGTGTGCACGGCCTTCGCGTCGAGCAGCGCGCCGACCTCGTGGAGCGGTGCACGGTGCTCGGCGTAGCGTCGACCGTTGACGGTGACACTGCCGGCGCTGGGCCGATCGAGTCCCACGACCATGCGCATCGTGGTGGACTTGCCGGCGCCGTTCGGTCCGAGGAAGCCGGTCACGCGTCCGGGGTGCACGGTGAAGTCGAGGCGATCGACGGCGGTCTTCTCGCCGAATCGCTTGGTGAGTCCTTCTGCAGTGATCATGTCGTCGACGCTACGGATGCCGCGAACGCCGCACATCGGCCCGCAGCACGGTCTCGGGGCGGCGGGCGGTGGTACCGGGGTACCACGCCCGCCGCCCCGAGGGACGACGCTCGTCGGCTACGCCTCCTGCGCGTCGCGCTCCTGCGCCGCGAGGGCCCGGTCGATGCCGGCGAGTCGCTCGACCACGAGTCGACGCAATGCGGGCACCTCGGGATGCGTGTCGAGCCAGGCGCGGCTCGCGTCGGCGAGGGCGCGGTTCGCGAGCGGCGACGGGTAGAGGCCGTCGACGAGCTTCTCGGCGATCGCGTAGCTGCGCTCCTCCCAGACGCGTTCGAGCATGTCGAAGTACCGCTCGACGAACGGCTCGAGCAGCGCGGGGTCGTTCGCCCGGAGGAACCCCTCGGCGGTCTCGCGCACGACGGTGTTGGTCGCCGTGTCGACGTCGATGAGCGACGACCATGCGCGCTCCTTGCCCGCGGGCGTCTGGATCGCGGCCCGAGCGTGCGCGGCCGACTGCTGGCCGGTTGCAGTGTTGTCGCTGG
>DASUVU010000334.1:0-3643 GCA_036378815.1 Agromyces sp.
CCCTCTGCATCGGCATCAACGACTACCCCGACGTCGGCGACCGACTCCAGGGCTGCGTGCCCGATGCGAAGGCGTGGGCCGGGGCGTTCCGCACGGCGGGGTTCGACGTCACCGAACTGACGGAGCCCGCGAAGACCACCCGCGACGAGATCCTCCGAGGCATCCTCGAACTCGTCAGCCAGGCCGCGCCCGGCGACGTGCTCGCCGTGCAGTACTCGGGCCACGGCACGTTCGCGCCCGACCTCGACTCCGAGGAGCCCGACGCGAAGGACGAAGCCCTCTGCCCGGTCGACTTCCGGCAGAACGGCCGTCTCATCATCGACGACGACCTCGCCCGGATCTGGGACGTCATTCCCGAGGGCGTGAGCCTCACCGCATTCTTCGACAGCTGCCACTCGGGCTCGGCCAACCGGCAGCCCGCGGTGGAACTCGCGCCGATCGGCGACGCGCTTCCGCGCGCCGTGGAGCTCACCCGTCGCGACGAGGACGCGTACCGGGCCGACCGCGGCGTCGGCGTGGGTACGAGTGACGACGACGGGCCCGACCCGGTGCGTGCCGCGGCCGTCGCAAGTGTGCTCGCCTCGGAGCGGGTCTCGCCGCCGGCACCGCGCGCCGCCGGGGTGCGCCGCGAGATCCTGTTCAGCGCCTGCAAGGCGAGCGAGGTCGCGTGGGAGTCGCGCGGACAGGGCGACTTCACCCGCAACGCGCTGCCGCACCTCGAGCGCGGCGTCGGCACGGTGTCGAACCGCGAGTTCCTGAGTTCCGTCGTCACCGCGTTCGGCGACAACCGGCGACAGACACCGGAGTTCCACGGTGAGGAGGTGCTGGGCGGTCGCGTGCTCCTCGGCTCGGTGAGCGCGACCGCGCCGGATGCCGCGACGGCGGCAGCCTCGATCGCGGCGCCGTTCGCGAGCACCACCCCCGATCGCGGCGCCGCGGCATCCGACCGCCGTACTGCGGCGATCGCGGCGATCCTGCGTGCGACTGCCGACCTGCTGGAGCCCTGAACGAGCCGGATCGGTCAGCCGAGCCGCGCGCGGAAGCAGCGGGTGACGTAGGGCACCGCGAGCTCGGCGGCGCCTTCCACATCGGGGTGCGTCTCCAGCAGCGTCTCGAGCGCGGCGATGGTGGCCGCCTGGTCGGAAGCCGACGCCGTGATGAAGTGGCTGCGCGACCGCACGAGGTCGAGGAACCTCGTGCGCGTCATCCGCTCGCTCCACTCCACCGTGTGCTCCTCGATGGCCCCGAACGGCCGGCCGATCTTCACGTAGTCCTCGAACGTGGCACTCGCATCGTGGCGCTCGTGCATGATCACGCCGGCTTGGCGCAGCCAGTCGGCACGGATGTCGCGGCTGTTCCAGACGAGCCCGAGCACGCCGCCCGGCCGCAGCACTCTCGCGATCTCGGGCACCGCCCGCTCGGGCACGAACCAGTGCCACGCCTGGCCCGCGACGACGGCGTCGACCGACGCGTCCTCGAGGGGGATGTCCTCCGCCGTGCCCAGGATCCGCGGTACCCCCGGAACGGCGATCTCGAGCTCCTCGAGCATCTCCTCGACGGGATCGACCGCGATGACGTCGCGATCGAGCGCGACGAGCGCCTCGGTCAGCTTGCCCGTGCCGGCGCCGAGGTCGAGCACGCGCTCGGCGTCGCCGATGAGCCAGGCGACCGCCTCGATCGGATAGCCCGGCCTCGCCTGGTGGTAGACGGATGCCGCGGCGCCGAACGACCTCGCAGTGCGCACCGTCGCGGGATCGGCGGGATCGGCCATATTCGACCGCTCCTCGGGCGACGCGACCTCTGGTGTCTCGTTCACGCCGTGATCGTCATGCGCTGGATCGTCGCCGCATCGGGCGCGAGGCGGAATGTGAACGTGGAGGGCCCGTTGAACCCGTCGCCGCCGACATCGGCCGTGACGACGACGTCTTCGCCCTGCTCCCGCACGTCGGTGACCGCGAACGTCTGGGCGACTCCGATGGATTCGCGTCGACTCCAGTCGGCGATGGCTTCGGGGCCCGTGAACTCGCGACCCCAGTCGTCGACGGTGCCGTCGGCGGCGAACGCGGCGACGAAGCGCTCGAGGTCACCGTCGTTCGTCGCGTCGAAGGCCTCGCGCACCGGGGCGGGCAGGTCGGTCATCTGGACTCCTCACCTCGGTTCGGCGCGCGCGGCGCTGGCTTCGCTGCCATTCGACCCCGCCGCGAGGCATCCGTCAACCGTTCGAGGCGGATCGCCGACGCGCCCTGCGACACGCCCGGCCGTGTCGGACCACCGTGCCACCATGCACATGTGCCAGTGGACTTCACCGCGATCGACTTCGAAACCGCCAACTCGTCGAGCGCGTCGGCCTGCTCGGTCGGGCTGGTGAAGGTGCGCGACGGCCGGGTCGTCGATCGAGTGCACTGGTACATCCGGCCGCCGTTCCCGCACAACGAGTTCTCGGAGTGGAACATCCGCATCCACGGCATCACACCCGAGATGGTGGCGGATGCCCCCGGCTGGGCCCACCACCTTCCCTCGCTGCGCGAGTTCGCCGGCGACGACGTGCTCGTCGCGCACAACGCCGGGTTCGACATGGCCGTGATCGCGAAGACGACGGAGGCGTTCGGCCTGCCGGTACCCGATTACCGCTCGCTGTGCAGCCTGCAGGTGGCCCGCCGCACGTACCACCTCGAGTCGTACCGGTTGCCGGTCGCGGCCATGGCCGCCGGGTTCGAGGGGTTCTCGCACCACGACGCCCTCGCCGATTCCGAGGCGTGCGCCGCCATCATCGTGCATGCGGCGAAGCGCCATGAGGTCGACGACCTCGAGGGGCTCGCCCACGTGACGCGCGTGCGCTTCGGCGCGATCGGATCGGTCGCCGTGCGCGACGACAGCACGGTGCACGGCCCCATGGCCCTGCAGTAGCTCGTCGCGAAGCGCGACCGTCGGTCGTCGAGTGGCGCTGCGTGATGCGCGACGCGTATCGAGACCCGCGCGAGATGGTCCCGCCCGATGTCGGCGGCCGCTGCGACACTGCAGGCATGGACCTCCTCGCTCTCCTCCTGGGCCTCGTGATCGGCGCCGTGGTCGGCGGCCTCCTCGTGGCCGTCTGGTCGTCGCGTCGTGCTGGCGGCGCCCCCGTCGCCGATGATCCCGCCCTCATCGAGGCACGGCACCAGGCGCAGCTGGCCGAGGTGCGGGCGGCCGAGGCGGCCGCGATGTCCGAGCTCCGGTCGCAGGAGCAGGAGGCCCGAGCGCGCCTTCAGGCCGACCTCGCGTCGGCCGTGTCGACGGTCGAGGGGCTCGAGCAGCAGATCGAGGAGCACCGGGCCCGTTACCGCGACCTGGTCGAGCAGCAGCGCATCGACCAGGCCGAGCGAGAGGCACGCGAGAAGCGCGAGAGCGCCGTCCTCCAGGCGCTGAGTCCGGTGCGCGAGACCCTGCAGACCATGCACACGAAGGTCACCGAGCTCGAGCGCCAGCGAAGCGAGCAGTACGGTTCGCTCGCCGAGCAGCTGAAGCAGGCTCAACTCTCCGATGCCGAGCTGCGTGCGACGACCGAGTCGCTCGCGTCGGCGCTCCGCTCCAACAGCACGCGGGGGGTCTGGGGCGAGACCCAGCTGCGCCGTGTGGTCGAGGCGGCCGGTCTCACCCAGTACGT
>DASUVU010000335.1:0-9202 GCA_036378815.1 Agromyces sp.
AGCTTCCCCGGGATCCTCCGGCCCGACGAACTGCTCGACCGCACCGGCATCCGCGTGCCGGAGAACGGCGATTACGAGACCGTCGCCGGCTACGTGATCGCACAGCTCGGCCGACTGCCAGCGGCCGGCGACGTGGTCGAGATCGAGGATGGCACGCTCGCAGTGCAGCGCCTCGACGGGCGCCGCATCGATCGGCTGCGGTTCGTGCCGAGGCCCACTGCCGACTCGCACGGCCTCGACGAGCGGGAGGACGCACGATGAGCGACTGGGCCGGGATCGCCTGGCTGTTCGTGCTGCTCATCGCGAACGCCTTCTTCGTCGGTGCCGAGTTCGCCGTCATCTCCGCGCGACGCTCGCAGATCGAGCCGCGTGCCGAGGCCGGGAGCAGGCGCGCGAAGACCGCGCTCTGGGCGATGGAGCATGCGACGCTGATGCTGGCGATGAGCCAGCTCGGCATCACCATCTGCTCGCTGCTGATCCTGAACGTCTCGGAACCCGCGATCCATCACCTGCTCGAGGGTCCCCTCCAGCTCACGGGATGGCCCGAGGGCGTCGTCTCGACCGTGGCGTTCGTCATCGCGCTGGTGCTCGTGTCGTACCTCCACGTCGTCCTCGGCGAGATGGTGCCGAAGAACCTGTCATTCTCGCTGCCCGATCGCGCGGTGCTGCTCCTCGCCCCGCCGCTCGTCTTCCTCGCCCGGCTGTTCCGGCCGATCATCGTCGCCCTGAACGCCACCGCGAACGGGGTGCTGCGACTCTTCCGCGTCGAACCCAAGAGCGAGGCGACGTCGACCTACACGCTCGAGGAGGTGCAGACGATCGTGCACCAGTCGCGACGGGAGGGGGTGCTCGACGACGCGAGCGGCACGCTCACCGCGGCCTTCGAGTTCACGACCAAGCGCGTCCGCGACGTCGCCCTGCCGCCATCGAGCCTGGTCAGCCTGCCCGCCTCGGCGACGCCGGCCGACGTCGAGCGTGCGGTCGCGCGCCACGGATTCTCGCGGTACATCATCCCCGGCGACGACGGCGAGCCCGAGGGGTACGTGCACCTGAAGGACGTCATCGACCTCGATGACGACGAGTTCGACGATCCGATCCCCGCCAAGCGCGTGCGACGTCTGGTCTCCATCTTCGAGGGGACCGACCTCGAGGACGCGCTGGCCACGATGCGCCGACTCGGGACGCACGTGGCGCGAGCGTTCGACGAGCAGGGCGACACGACCGGCGTGATCTTCCTCGAGGACATCATCGAGGAGCTCGTCGGCGAGGTGGAGGACGCCACCCGCCGCGGCTGATCCGCTCCCTCGAGTTCGACCATTCCGGCGGCCTCGGGTGAGCGTAGAATGGCGCCCGACCCGAAGGATTCGAGGAAAGATCATGTTCGAGAAGCTCATGGCGACGGCAGTCCTCCCTGCCTCAGATCTGGCTCGTGCAAAGCAGTGGTGGCACGACGTGCTCGGCCGCGATCCCATGTACGAGGACACCGAGGGCGAGGCGCTGTACTACGACGTCGGCGGCCTGCCCGTGCTGGTCTACCGCAGCGACTTCGCGGGCACGGCGAAGAACACCGCGCTCGGCCTCATGACCGACGATCTCGACCGCGACATGACGCAACTGCGTACGCACGGCGTCATGTTCCACGACTACGACATGCCGGGCCTGAAGACCGAGGACGGCGTGGCCGAGATGGGCGAGGAACGCAGCGCCTGGTTCAGCGACAGCGAGGGCAACATCATCGCGATCGGCCAGTACTCTCCGCAGATGATGGAGATGGCCATGAAGATGCGCTCCAGCGCCGCGGGAATGGGCTAGCCCGAGGCGAGGTCGCGCAGCCAGCGCTCGAGCGACGCGGCATCCGTGAACACGTGACCGTCGCCGCCGACGGCTTTGGCGCCCTCGACGTTCTCGGACTTGTTGTCGACGAACAGGAACTCGGCTGGCGTGATGCCGAGCTCGTCGATGACGTGCTCGTAGACCGCGGCGTCGGGCTTCGCCAGTTTCAGCTCGCCGCTCACGAACACGCGCTCGAACAGCGTCGCGAACGAGCCGTGCCGCAACCAGCCGCCGAAGTCGGGGCCGGCGTTCGAGAGCAGCGCGAGGCGGGTTCCGCCGTCGGCGAGCGCGTGCAGGACCGCGAGCGTGGCGGGTTCGACGCTCAGCCATCCGCGATGGTCGATGGCCCACAGTTCGTGGACGTCGATCGGACTCCATTCGACGTCGAGGTCCGACCCGACCGCGTTCCAGTACTCGGCGATCGTCGCCGTGCCCTGGTCGAGCGGCTCGCGATGGGCCCAGTAGGCGGTCCAGAACGGCTCGGCATCGACGCCGGCGCGCGACACGAGCAGGGCGCGGTCGGCATCGGACGGCGGTCGCGAGACGACCTCGCCGTAGTCGAACACCACGACCCGGGGTGAGAGGGCGATCGGCGGCACTGTCGCGGTCATCCTCCCCAACCTATCGTTGGAGCATGACGGCATGGCGGGAGTGGACGGCGGATGACGCGGCTGGATGGATCACCGCGCCGGAGGCCGGTGACGACAAGTACTCGCGCGGCGTGCTCGGCGTGGTGAGCGGGTCGACGGAGTATCCGGGGGCGGCCGTGCTCAGCGTCGAGGCGGCGCACCGTGCCGGAGTCGGGATGGTGCGCTACACCGGTCCGCGTGCCCTGCGGCAGGCGGTGCTCGCCCGCCGGCCGGAGACCGTCACCGTGGCGGGGCGCGTGCAGGCCTGGCTCATCGGCTCGGGCATCGACCAGGGGCGGCGGTCGTTCGTGCTGCTCGGCGACCTCGGCCACGCCCTCGCGGCCGGCGTTCCCGTGGTGCTCGACGCGGGAGCGCTCGACCTCGTCGGGACGCACTCCGCGCCGACCGTCATCACCCCGCACGCGCGGGAGCTCACCGCCCTGCTCGTCGCCAGGGAGGTGCCGACGAGCCTCGCAGAGGTGCGCGCCGATCCCGCCGGGTGGGCCGAGCGCGCCGCCGCCGAACTCGGCGTTGCGGTGCTCCTGAAGGGCGCCGTCACCCACGTCTGCGACCCCGCGGGCGACCGCTTCACCGTGACCGCCCCGACGCACTGGCTCGCGACCGCCGGCACCGGTGACGTGCTCGGCGGCATTCTCGGGGCGCTCGTCGCGACCCACCACGACCGGCTGGCGGTCGATGCACAGGCCTTGACCGCGCTCGCCGCGACGGCCGCCTGGGTGCACGGTGAGGCCGCGCGCCGAGCGAGTGCGGAAGCGGGCGACGGCCCGGTCACCGCGCTCGATATCGCGGGCGCGGTGCCCCACGTCGTCGGCGCGCTCCTCACTCGGTGACGCTCGGATAGGCTCGTCGTCATGGCGAGGGGGGACGGGCGCGAGTCAACCGTGCCGCACACCTCCATCCGCCGCCTCCTCGCCGGACGCGCCGCGCTGTGGACGGCGTTCGCCCTCGTGCACGCGGCGCTCGTGGGGCTGAACGTCTGGGGACAGGGATGGCCGCTCGGCGACGTCGTCGCCGTCTACCGCGTGTGGGCCGAGAGCGCGGCCGACGGCTTCGTGCGGATGGGGATCGACACGCCGTGGGTGTACCCCATCCTCGCCTTCGCCCCCATGGCCGCGTCGCTCGCGTTCGGTGCGGACGCGTACGGGTACACCTGGCTCGGCATCATCGTGGTCCTCGACGCCATCGCGTTCTCGATCCTGCTCGGCCGGCGCAGGTTGTCTCGCACGCGGCGTCTCGCGGCGTGGTGGTGGATGGCGTTCCTCGCCCTGCTCGGCCCCATCGCCATCGGTCGCATCGACGCCGTCACGGTGCCGCTCGCCGTCACCGGCCTCATCTGGGCTGCGGGCCGTCCGCGTGTCGCCGCGGTGCTCCTCACGATCGGCGCGTGGGTGAAGGTCTGGCCGGTGGCGCTGGTCGCGGCCCTCGTCATCGCGGCCCGGCGCCGGCTGGAGGTCGTGATCATCGCCACGGCGCTCAGCCTCGGCATCCTCGTGGTCAGCCTCCTCGCCGGATCGGGCCTCAACGCCTTCGGATTCATCGCCGAGCAGGCAGGGCGCGGCCTGCAGATCGAGGCGCCGCTGGCGGTCGGGTGGCTCTGGCAGATCGTGGGCGGGTCCCAGCGCGTCGAGATCGTCTACGACCGAGCCATCCTGACGTTCCAGATCCACGGCCCGGGGGCGGATGTCGCGGCCGCCCTCACCACGCCGCTGATGATCGTCGGCGTGGTGGCGGTCCTCCTCGTCGGCATCCGTGCCGCGCGACGGGGCGCGCCGATCGGCCGGCTGCTCGCGCCGCTCGCCCTGTCGCTCACCGTCGTGCTCATGCTCGCGAACAAGGTGGGGTCGCCCCAGTTCGCCACCTGGCTCGCCGCGCCGGTCATCCTCGGGCTCGTCCTTCGTCCGAGGCGCTTCCTGGTTCCAGCCGTGATCGCCGCGGTCATCGCGGCGCTCACGCAGGTCATCTATCCGTACTGGTACGGCTGGCTCCTCGCCGCGCACCCGGGCTTCGTCCTCGCCGTCACGGCGAAGGCCGCGCTGCTCATCGCCCTGCTCGCGTGGGGCATCCGCGCCGTCTGGCAAGCTGGAGACGGCCGCACGCCGGTCGGTCGCGTGCCGGCCGAGTCGTGGCCCGACCGACAGGTGGAGTCGGCGGAGGAATCGGCCGACTGAATCGCCCGAGGAGGAATCATGCTGGTGGCATTCTCGGTTTCGCCGAGCGGTACGGGTCGTGCCGACGGCTCCGTGCACGATGCGGTGGCGGCCGCGGTGCTGATCGTTCGGGAATCGGGGCTCCCGAACCGGACGACGTCCATGTTCACCGAGATCGAGGGCGAGTGGGACGAGGTCTTCGACGTGATCCGGCGCGCGACGGACGCCGTCGGCGAATACGGATCGCGGGTGTCGCTCGTGCTGAAGGCCGACATCCGACCCGGCTACTCGGGCGAACTCGACGGCAAGGTGGATCGGCTCGAGACCGCGATCGGCGATCAGGCTGCGCTCGACGGATCATGACCGTCGCGGCATCCGGTCAGTCCGACTGGAGCAGGATGCCATCGAGGATCGCGCGCTTGCGCAGGGCCACCTTGGTGCCCACGTCGTACCCCGCGACGCGGTACTTCTCGCGGATGCGCTTCAGGTAGCTCTTCGCGGTCTCCTCGGAGATTCCGAGCTGGAACGCGACCGCCTTGACCGGCTGACCCGCGCCGTAGAGCGCCATGACGCGCCGCTCCTGCGCTGAGAGCTTCGGCACGGTGCCCTCCTCGGCGAGCGCCACGGCCAGTTCGGGCGTCAGGTACGACTCGCCCCCGCGGGCGGCCCGGATCGCCTCGACGATGTTCTCGACGGGCTCGGACTTCACGAGGTACCCGAGCGCTCCGGCGCCGAGCGCCTCGCGCACGACGGCCGGCTCGGAGTAGGTGCTCATGAGCATGGTCTGCACACCGGCCGACTTCAGCATCGACAGCTTCAGCGAGATGGGGATGTTGTCTCGCAGGTCGAGGTCGAGGAGCACGACGTCGACCGGGAACTCGGGATGCGCGAGCAGCTCCGACCACGAGGGCACGGCCGCGACGAGATCGATGTCGTCTGCCGAGCCTCGAAGCCACTCCGACAGTGCTCCGAGCAGCATGCGGTGGTCGTCGACGATCGCCAGGCGGATCGGTGCCGCAGTGTCACCCATTCAGCTTCTCCTCGATCGGGCGGCCCCACGGGCCACGGGACTGCCGATGTGGAGATGCGGATCCACCCGGCAGGCGATGTCGATCCGGAAGTTGTCGGCCCCCGTCACGACGTCGTGAACTCCGACACTACCGATAGCGTCCCACGTCGCCGGGTCCACGCGACGGCGTGGGAGGCCGAAAACCTCGATCGACATGTCGAATCCGGTCACCTCGCCCTCGAATTCGTCCATCGTCTCCCGGCACTCGACGGTCACGGAGCGAGGTCCGAGGGATCGCTTCGTCCGCTCGGCGGCCACCAGCAGCCACAGCGCGAGGAGGAGCCCATCGCGCTGTTCCTGGGAGAGAAGCCCGGCGCATCCGGCGGGGTCCTCGACCGTCACGCGGTCGCTGAGGTAGGCGGACTCGGTCACCGCATGGCGCAGCCATGTATCGGTGCGCCCCTCGATGAGCCGCACTCGCAGGCGGGCGGCCAGCGCCGCGGCGGTCTCGGCGGCATCGGGCGGCAGCGGGATGGCGATGCGCCCGGATCCGACGCCGTCGAGGAGGGTCTCGGCGTCGAAGTCGAGTCGGGCGAGCTCCTCCGAGGCCCGCATGCCCACTGCGGACCGGGGCGTTCCGACCGTGCTCTGCACGAGCGAGAGGTCGAGCTCGCGGCGCGCGAGTCGGCGGAATCCGGTGACGCAGAACAGCGCGAGGAGCACCGGGAAGCAGGCCGTGGCCGCGACCGCGACGGCCGCCACCGTGTACGGACCGGCGGCGGTGGCCTGCAGCGCAGCCGCGACGACGAGCACGGCGGCGACGGCGATGGAGACACCGGGTGGGACGCGGGTGCCGCGGATCGCCGTGACCGGCATCAGGATGGCGCCCGCCGCGGCCGCCGCCGTGGGCATCACGCCGAACTCGAGCAGTCCGGCCGTCGCCGCGACGTCGAGCCAGACCGGGAGGATGAGGGCGACGAGGAGCGTCACGTACAGCCAGTCGGGAAGCGTGCGGGAGACGAAGCGGGAGACCACGCCGACGGCGAGGATGACGCCGAGGGCGACCCAGGCGGGCCACGGCCCCGGTCCCGGCCGGTAGAACTCGGCCATGGCCATGGCGTGCATGAGGTGTGCGAGCACGATGAAGACCGCCGCGATCGTGATGCCCGTGGCGAGTCGGCGACCTCCGTGGCTCTCGCGGACGTCGCCGGCCGCGCGCGCGGAACGCGACGGGCGTCGGAACATCCGCCCGCGGCGGGTGGAGGCCTCGTCGACCGCGCGCTCGATCATGGCTTCGGCACCTCGAGCATGACGGTGGTTCCCGAGCCGGGCGATGAGAAGATCCTGGCGCGGCCGCCGACGCTGTGCAGGCGTCCGACGACGGATTCCGCGTATCCGAGCCGACCGCCGTCGACCGCCTCGGGCTCGAATCCCGTGCCGGCGTCGGTGACCATCGCGCGCACGGTGTGGTCGTCGTCGGTGACGGTGACATCCGCCTCATTGACTCCCGAGTGGCGACGCACGTTCTCGAGGCATTCGCCCACGGCTCCGAGGAGCGCGTCCAGTGTCTCGCGCGGAAGGGCGAGCCGGCCGGCACCGTGCCAGTTCACGTCGAGCCCCATGCGTGCGAAGCGCTGACGCACCGACTCGAACGTCGTGCTCAGCACATCGTCATCGGACTCGGGCGAGAAGATGGCGGTCGACCCGGCGTCGAGCGGAGCACCGAGTCGGAGCTGGCGCAGCAGCCGGGCGTCGTCACCGGCCTGCTGGCGCAGGGCGCTGGGCCCTACGCCCACACCCGAGTGGGCGAGGAGCGAGAGGGTCGCCAGCACCGTGTCGTGCAGCACGCGGGCGTCCTGGCGCTGCTGCGCCTCGAACTCGCTCGCCAGCCGCTCCGCCTCGTGCGCTCGGCCCACCTCCGCGATCCGGTCCGTCGCATCGGCGATGGCCCGATCCGTCCAGATCCCCAGGACGACGCAGACGGCCCACCCGGTGACCGTGGCGACCGCGACGGCGCGGAGATCGTTGCCGCCGAGGGCGGCCGTGACCCAGATCGACACGAGCACGACCGCTGCGAGTCCGGTGACGAGGAGCAGGCCCCGGGGTCGGACCACGAGCGAGATCGCCACCGCGGCCGACGTGACCCCGCCCGAGACGGCCATCGCCGTCACGGTGGCGGCATTCGCCGTCGGCGAGAGACCCACCGTCACGATGAACGCCGCGGCGCCGGCGACGACGCCGAGGGCCGGCAGGAGCGCCCCCCGCGCGCTGTGCAGGCCGACGAGCGCGCCCACGGCGATGCTCAGCAGGGCGCCGATGGCGAGCCCGAGCGGACGCACCGCCCCGGGCACCATCAGGCAGACGAGCGCGCTCGCCGCGCCGACGAGACCACTGACGCGCGCGAGCCGCCGGAGCAATCGGTCGCGTTCCTTGTGGATGCGCTTCACTCCACCACCTCATGGCCGGACACCCCACACGCAGGTGCCGCTCCTTGGAACTGTAGCGGAGACCGTGCGGATGCCGCGTGCCCGACGCCGTGGTCAGGCGTCCAGGAGCGTCCGCAGCGCGTCGGCGACGGTCGAATGCTCGATGAGGAACGCATCATGGCCGTACTCGGAACGGATGAGGAAGGGCTCCGGTCCGTGCACGCTGCGCCGCAGCCGGGCCGCGATCTCCCGTTGCCCGTCGAGGGGGAAGTAGCGGTCGCTGTCGATGCCCAGCACGAGGCTCCGGGCCTCGATGCTCTCGAGCGCGGCCGCGACACCTCCACGGCCCCGGCCGACGTCGTGCGAGTTCATCGCCTCCGTGAGCACGAGGTAGCTGTTCGCGTCGAACCGCCGGGTGAACTTGTTGCCGTGGAAGTCGAGGTACGACTCCACCGCGAACCGGCCGCCGCCGCCGAGCGGGTCGAGCCCGCTCTGCCAGCTGCGCTCGAACCTCCGGTTGAGCTCGATCGCCGATCGGTAGTTGAGCATCGCCATGCGGCGCGCGAGCGCCAGGCCGCGAGTCGGGCCGTCACCGTCGGGTGCGTCGTAGTAGTCACCGCCCCGGAAGGCGGGATCGGTGCGGATCGCCTCGAGCTGGATCGAGTTCTGCGCCACCTGGTCGGCGGTGGCGGCGGCCGGTGCGGCCAGCACGGCGATGCGCTCGACCGCCTCGGGAGCCATGACGGCCCACTCGAGCACGTGCATCGCGCCCATCGAGCCGCCCACGACGGCGACGAATCGGGCGATGCCGAGCTCGCGTGCGAACGCGAGTTGCGCTCGCACCTGGTCGCGAATCGTGAGGAACGGGAATCGCGAACCCCACTCGACCCCGTCGGGCGCGACCGATGCAGGACCCGTCGACCCCTGGCATCCGCCGAGCACGTTCGGGGCGACCACGAAGTACCGGTCGGTGTCGATCGCGAGTCCGGGTCCGACCACGTCGGGCCACCACCCGGAGGTCGCGTGTCCGCGGCCGGCCGGGCCGATGACATGGCTGTCGCCGGTGAGGGCGTGGAGTACCAGGATGGCGTTGTCGCGTGCCGGCGAGAGCTCGCCCCAGGCCTCGTACGCGATCCT
>DASUVU010000336.1:0-2189 GCA_036378815.1 Agromyces sp.
CTCGTCGAGATCGAAGCGGTCGCCGTGCTGGGGTGAGCGGGGCGACGGGCGCGCTGTCCCGGGTCCCCGGGGCCGTCCGAGGCTCTTCCGATTAGTTGACAGAAGTCCACTATTGTTCTATAGTTGACCACCGTCAACCAATCATTTCTCAGGAGTTCGATGGCTCTCGCCACACGCACGCGCGTTCGCAAGACGGATGCCGCGGCATCCCCCGCACTGTCCGACAACGGCATGACGCATCGTGAGGTGCTCACCGCCCTGTCGGGGCTGCTCCTCGGCATGTTCGTGTCGATGCTCGCCTCGACCGTGGTCGGCACGTCGCTGCCGCTCATCATCTCCGACCTCGAGGGCGACCAGTCCGCGTTCACCTGGGTGGTGACCGCGACGCTGCTCGCGACCACCGTGTCGACGCCCATCTGGGGCAAGCTCGCCGACCTGTTCAACCGCAAGCTCCTGCTGCAGATCGCCCTGGTGATCTTCGTGGCCGCCTCGGCCATCGCCGGCTTCTCGCAGGACCCGGGCACCCTCATCACCATGCGCGTCTTCCAGGGCATCGGCGCCGGCGGTCTCGCTGCGCTCAGCCAGATCGTCATGGCCGACATCATCAGCCCGCGCGAGCGCGGCAAGTACGCGGGACTCTTCGGCGCGGTCATGGCCATCGCAACGATCGGCGGGCCGCTGCTCGGCGGCGTCATCACCGACACGCTCGGCTGGCGCTGGACGTTCTTCGTGGGCCTGCCCATCGCCATCGTCGCGATCGTGCTGCTCCAGCGCACGCTGCACCTGCCGAAGCGACCGAAGACGAAGGTCTCCATCGACTACGCGGGCATCGTGCTCATCTCGGCGGGCGTCTCGCTGCTGCTGCTCTGGGTCACCTTCGCGGGCAACGACTTCGAGTGGATCTCCGTCACGAGCCTCCTCATGGTCGGCAGCGCCGCGCTGCTCCTGGTCATCGCGGTCATCGTCGAGCTGCGGGTCAAGGAACCCGTCATCCCCCTCAGCCTCTTCAAGAACCGCACCTTCACGCTCTCCGTGATCGCCTCGATCTCGGTCGGCGTTGCGATGTTCGGCACCGCGGTCTTCCTCAGCCAGTACATGCAGCTCGCACGCGGCGCGACCCCGACCGAGTCGGGGCTGTTGACGATCCCGATGATGGCCGGCGTGCTCATCGCGTCCACCGTGATCGGTGCGCTCGTGAGCCGACGCGGCAAGTGGAAGGGCTTCATGGTCGCGGGCGGCGTGTTCATGATCATCGGCAGCATCCTGCTCTCGCAGCTGCAGTACGACACGAACTACTGGTACGTCGGCGTCGCGATGTTCGCACTCGGAGCGGGTGTCGGCATGCTCATGCAGAACCTCGTGCTCGTCGTGCAGAACACCACCGAGGTGCGAAACCTCGGCGTCGCCACGAGTGCGGTCACCTTCTTCCGCAGTCTCGGCGGCACCATCGGCGTGGCGGTGATGGGCTCGATCCTCGGAACCGTCGTCGCACAGAACCTGAAGACCAACATCGGCCAGCTCGAACCCGAGCAGCAGCTCCAGGCCGCCAAGGCGCTCGGCGGTGGTGCGATCCCGCAGATCAGCCAGCTTCCCGATTTCCTCCGCGTCGTCGTCGAGTCGGCCTACGGCACGGGTGTGGGCAGCGTGTTCCTCGCGGCCGTGCCGCTGGCGGTCGTGACGCTGATCGCCGTCGCGTTCCTGCCCAACATCAGCCTCGGCACCCAGAACGCGATCCAGCGCGCGAAGGCCGAGCGGGGGAACGTCGAGCACGAGCTCGAGGACGCCGAGGATGCGGCGATCGACACCGCTGCGGCATCCGTCGCCCTCTCGCCGGTCGGCCTCGCGCACGACCCGACGACCGACTCGGTCGAGACGGTGGGCGCGCAGCCTGGTGCGACCCCGCGGCAGAGCTCGCGGAAGTGAATAGGATCGCGCCATGACCGCTCCCGCGGCATCCACCGTCGCCGCCCCCGACGAGGCCCTCCGCATCGCCAGCGACGAGGAGATCTCCTCGGTCGAGGAACAGCTCAGGCTGCTCTTCGTCCGGGCACGGGCCGTCTGGAAGGAGGCGGCCGAGGCGGTGCATCCCGACCTCCAGCCCGTCGGTTACAAGATCCTCTCGGCCATCGTGCACCGCGGCCGGGTCCACGCCCGCACCATCGCCGAGGCGCTCGAGATCGACAAGAGCG
>DASUVU010000337.1:0-4377 GCA_036378815.1 Agromyces sp.
GCAGGCCGAGACTGCCGACCCGGGGGAGTTCCTCGACTCCCTGCGGTTCGAGATCGGCGCCAAGGAGGTCTACGTGTTCACGCCGAAGGGACGGGTCATCGGCCTGCCCGCCGGCGCGACGCCGATCGACTTCGCGTACGCGGTGCACACGGAGGTCGGCCACCGCACCATGGGCGCGAAGGTGAACGGTCGCCTGGTGCCCCTCGAGAGCGAGCTCAACAGCGGTGACGTCGTCGAGGTGTTCACTTCGAAGAACCCCGACTCCGGTCCGAGCCAGGACTGGCTGACGTTCGTCAAGAGCCCACGTGCTCGCAACAAGATCCGCCAGTGGTTCACGAAGGAGCGGCGCGACGAGGCGATCGAGCAGGGCCGCGACGCCATCGCCCGGGCCATGCGCAAGCAGAACCTGCCGCTGCAGAAGCTGATGAGCCAGGAGTCGTTCGCCGAGGTCGCCGCCCAGCTGCGCTACGACGACGTGTCAGCGCTGTACGCAGCGGTGGGTGAGGGTCACGTCTCCACCCAATCGGTGCTCGAGAAGGTCGTCGCGCTCGTCCGCGACGTCGACGAGGGCGACGAGCCCGACCTTCCGATCCCGGTCCGCTCGCGACCGCTGCCGCGAAACTCCGACTCGGGCGTGCTCGTGCGCGGGGCGCCAGACATCCTCGTCAAGATCGCGCGGTGCTGTACGCCCGTCCCCGGCGATGAGATCGTCGGCTTCATCACCCGCGGTGCCGGGGTGTCGGTGCACCAGGCCAACTGCCACAACGTGCAGTCGCTGATGCGCGAGCCCGAGCGCATGATCGACGTGGAGTGGGCGCCGAGCTCCAAGAGCGTGTTCCTCGTGCAGATCCAGATCGAGGCACTCGATCGCGCCGGCCTCCTCTCCGACGTCACCCGGGTGCTCTCGGAGCACCACGTGAACATCCTCTCGGCGAATGTTTCGACGTCGGCCGACCGCCTCGCGATCAGCCGGTTCGTGTTCGAGATGGGCGATACGACGCACCTCGACCGGGTGCTGAACGCCGTGCGTCGGATCGACGCCGTGTACGACGTCTACCGGGTGAGCGACGGCTGATCGTCACCGTCGCGTGCCGGGGCGCGATCGCGTGACCGCAGCGCGGCCTCGGTGCGGGCCAGGCGCGCGACCGCGAGCGATCGGTGCGGCATGCGCACCGCACCGTCGAGGCGGGCGCGGATGGGTTCGATGAGGTCGGGTCGTACCCCGTGGAGGGCGACCACCACATCGCAGGCCACCCCGTCGTCGAGCGTGTGATCCCTCAGCAGGTCGAACGCCGTGCGAACCACCGTGGTGCACGGATGACCACCGACCTCGACGATGTCGTCGTCGTCGATGCGCACCTCGCGAACGCTGACCCGGCGATCATTCAGCACGGCGATGCGCGCGCTCAGCGGTACGCAGAACTGCGCCACGCGCGGAGCGGTCGGAAGCGCCCCGTGCACCCAGGCCGCCGACAGCCGCTCGATGATGAGCGCTCGCGGGACTCGGAGCGCGACGAGCGCGGCCCGCGACACCGGGTGGTCGGGCTCGTCGACGGGCACCCATCCGTGGTCGATCGCCATGAGCTCGCCGTCGAGACGCGCGGCGCAGAGCTCGGCGATCGGAAGGTCGTCGCTGTCGAGCACGGAGGGGAGGCGGGCCATGACGCCATGCTGCGGCATCCGACATCGTCTCGGCCCCCATCGACGTCGGCTGTGGACAACTGCACGACCGGGCCCGCTGCGGGGGACGGGTCAGCGCCGCTCAGCCGCCGACGGCCTTGAGCCAGGCGCGGCGGGCATCGAGGGCCTCGCGAGCGGATGCCGCGGCACCGGCGTCGCCCCCGGCCTCGGCAGCCGCGAGCTCGGCCTCGAGCTTGGCGATGGCGTCTTGCAGCTGGCCGACCATGCCCTCGGAGCGCGCCTTCTTCTCGGGGTCGTCGCGCTGCCAGTGCTCGTCCTCGAGCGAGCGGACGTGCGCCTCGACCTTGCGGAGACGCTCCTCGACGGCGCGGACCTGATCGCGCGGCACCTTTCCGATCTCGTCCCAACTGCGCTGGATGCGGTTGAGCGCCGCTCGCGCCTGCTTCGGATCGGTCTGGGACGTGATCTTCTCGGCCTCTTCGAGGAGGGCGAGCTTCTCGGTGAGATTGGCGCGGTACGCCTCGTCCTCCTTGGCGTCGACCTCCGCCTTCGCCTGGAAGAGCACGTCGCCGGCGGCCTTGAACTTCGCCCACAGCGCATCGTCGAGCTTCTTGCCGGCGCGCCCGGCCTGCTTCCACTCGTCGAGCAGGCTGCGGTAGTCGCCGACGGCGTCGGCGCCGCGGGGCGCGAGCGCCTCGGCGCGCTCGATGAGGGCCTGCTTGCGTGCGCGGACGTCGCGATGCGCCGCATCGAGCTCGGCGAAGAACGCCTTGCGGTGCTGCTCGATGGTGGACCGCGCCGTGCGGAACCGCTTCCAGAGCTCGTTCGCCTCGTTCTTGGGAATTCGGGGGCCGTTCTGCTGGTGCTGCTGCCAGCTGGCGAAGAGGGCGTCGAGCTCGGCGGTCGCCTGCTTCCACTGCGTCTTCGCCGGGTCTTGGGCGGCGAGGGCCTCGGCCTGCTCCACGATGCGCGTGCGCTCGGCGACGGCTTCGGCCAGCGCCGCCTTGGCCTCGGCCTGCTGCTGCTCGGTCAGTTCCTTCGTGGTGCCCGAGAGCGCCTCGAGCCGCCGTGCGAGGGAGTCGAGATCGCCGACCGCGTGCGCGTTGGCGACGGATTCACGCAGGGTGGTGACCGCCTTGGCGACATCCGCCGCCGGGGCACCCCGGCGCACCCGCTGCTCGAGCAGGCTCACCTGGCCCGCGAGGTCGGCGTACTTGCGCTCGAAGTACGCGAGGGCCTCTTCGGACGTGGCATCGGGGTACTGGCCGACCTCACGCTCACCGTCGGCTGTGCGCACGAAGACGGTGCCCGTCTCGTCGACGCGGCCCCACGGTTGCTGCTCTGAATCGGTCACGGCTCACCCTCGTCGTGGTCTCGATCCCGCCCTGGGGCGGGTTGACGGCATTAAGCCTATTGCACCGTCAACGCGGCGCAGATCGTCACTGGATCGTCACGCCCGTGATGGTCACCGGCACCGCGGGTGCGCCGTCTGTGCTGCCGTCGGCGGTCCCGGCATCCGTGATCCCGGCCTTCAGCGCATCGAGGCCGCTCGTGATCCGGCCGACGACGGTGTAGCCGCCCGCTTCGTCGGTCGGCAGGGTGGTTTCCTCGTAGACGATGAAGAACTGGCTGCCCTGGCTGTAGGCGTTCTGCTGCTGACGGGCCATCGCGATGGTGCCGGCCGGGTACGTGTTGTCGGCGGGTGCGTTCTCGACCGGTCCGTAGCTGTACCCCGGCCCTCCGGTGCCGTCGCCGGCCGGGTCGCCGCACTGGAGTACCCAGATGCTCTCGCGGGTCAGCCGGTGGCACGTCGTGCCGGTGTAGAACCCCGATTGGATGAGGCTGATCTCACTGGACACCGCCTGCGGGGCCGCGGCGCCGTCGAGTTCGAAGCCGACGGGGATGTCGTTCAGCGTCATGGTCCCGGTCCACGTGCGGTCCTCGGCGAGGTCGGCCGACGGCACGTCGCCCTCGTTCTCCCCTGGGGGCGGGGTCGGGGTGGGTGTGGCGGTCGCCTCGGGCTCCGCCTCAGGGGTGCCTGGTCCGCCGTCGAAGTAGAACAGCTGCGCCGCGGTCGCGAGCGCGAGCACCGCGACGAGCGCGATGGCGGCGATGACGTTGTCGCGGATGCGGCGACGACGCTTCCGAACGTGCACCTCCTGGCGTGCCTGATAGGTGCGCAGACGCGCGCGCTCCTCTCGCGCCTGACGGTCGTTCGTTGCCACGCGTGCTCCTTCTCGGGATACCTGCGAGCCGACTCTACGCAAGGCGTCGGGCTCCGCACCAATCGCGGCCTCCGCAGGGCCATCCGCACGTGCGGCACCATCCGGCGGTGTCGGATGCCGCGGCTACGCTTGAGGGCATGGTGGACTCCAGCCCGGGGCTGCGCTCCGGCGCGACGCCGCTGGCAGTGCGCATGCGCCCGACCAGCCTCGACGAGGTCGCCGGCCAACGACACCTCCTCACGCCCGGCTCACCGCTGGTCGCGCTCGCGAGCGACCGCACGGGCGAGTCGGGGTCGGTGTCCGTCATCCTCTGGGGCCCGCCCGGCACGGGCAAGACGACCCTGGCCCAGGCCATCGCCCGATCGTCGGGCCGCAAGTTCGTCGAGCTCTCGGCGGTCACGGCGGGTGTGCGCGACGTGCGGCAGGTGATGGAGGAGGCCCGTGCGAGTCGCGATCTCTACGGCCTGTCGACCGTGCTCTTCCTCGACGAGATCCATCGCTTCACGAAGGC
>DASUVU010000338.1:0-10320 GCA_036378815.1 Agromyces sp.
ATCGAGTAGTACGTCTCTTCGGCGAGCGGGAGTGCATCCGCCTCGCCCCACGCTTGGAAGGTCAACGCGTTCGGATGACCGGGAAGTCGGGTGCGGGGCTCGAGGCTGACGTCGCTCTGCGTCATGGTGATGGGCTGGCGCCCGGCGACGCGCACCTCGCCGCCGTGGGATCCGAGGCGATTCCATGCGCCGCGCACGTCGGCGGGGTCGCAGTCGTCGGGCTTCAGCCCCGCGAGCCCGGCGACGACGGCGTCGGGTGTGCCGTGACCGAGCCCGGTCGCGCCGAGTGATCCGTACAGCGAGCAGGTGATGCGGGTGACGCGGTCGAGCACGCCGTCGGCGACGAGTCGCTCGGAGAAGGCGCGTGCCGCCCGCATGGGCCCCACGGTGTGCGAACTCGAGGGGCCGATGCCGATCGAGAACAGATCGAGGGCTGAGACGAACGCTGTCACCCTCCTAGGGTACGTCGCAGGTGGCGCACGGACTCGCCGCTGCGTCGCAGAATCGTGCGCCGATCGACGGATCGTCGCGGAACCCGAGCGGATCCGGCGTGGTCATCTGGTCATGGCGGCGGGCCGCGGGTCAGCGCACCGTCTTGCGGCTCGTGATGAGCCCGGTGTCGAAGCCGAGCAGGTGCAGGCCGCCGTTGAAGCGCGCGTGCTCGACCTTGATGCAGCGATCCATGACGACCGTGAGCCCCCGCTCCTCGCCGTAGCGGGCGGCCTCCTCGTTCCAGATGCCGAGCTGCACCCAGATCGTCTTCGCGCCGATGGCGAGCACCTCGTCGATCACGCTCGGGATGTCGCTGGCGCGTCGGAACACGTCGACGACGTCGGGCACCTCGGGCAGGTCGGCAAGGCTCCGGTAGACGGGCTGGCCGAGGATCTCGGTCGCGTTCGGATTCACGAAGTAGAGGCGGAAGTCGCTCGACTGCTGCAGGTAGGTGCTCACGAAGTAGCTCGACCGCGCCGGGTTCGGCGAGGCGCCGACGATCGCGACCGACTTCGCCTCGCGGAGGATCTTCTGGCGCTGCTTCGCGTCGGGTCCGATCCACGTTCGCTGCGACTTCAGCAGCTTCGCGAGAGGAGAGCTCGCGGGCAGCTCGCACGAGAGCCCGTTGACGAGACGCACCGTCTCGAGGTCGTCGCCGGTCGAGTCGTCGCCAGTCGAAGGGCCGGTAGCCGCGGGATCCGCGCCGTCCTGGGCCCGTCCACGGGGCGTGGCATTTGTCGCCGTGCTCATCGGGTTCCTCCGGTCGCAGCCGCCAGGGCCTGGTCGAGATCGTCGATGATGTCTTCAACGTCTTCGAGGCCCACGCTAATCCTGACGACACCCGGCAGCACGCCCGCGTCGACCAGCTGCTGCTCACTCAGCTGGGCGTGCGTGGTCGACGCAGGGTGGATGATCAGCGTCTTCGCGTCGCCGATGTTGGCGACGTGGGAGGCGAGGTTCACCGATTCGATCAGGCGCTGGCCGACCGCGCGGCCGCCCTTCACCTCGAAGCTGAACACGGATCCGGGACCCTTCGGCAGGTACTTGCGCGCCCGGTCGTGGTGCGGGTGGTTCGGGAGGCCCGCCCACCACACCTGCTCGATGCGGGCGTCGGCCTCGAGCCACTCGGCGACGACACGCGCGTTGTCGACGTGGGCCTGGATGCGGTACGGCAGGGTCTCGACGCCCTGCGCGAGCAGGAAGGCGGAGTGCGGGGCGAGCGACGGTCCGATGTCGCGCAGCTGCTCGGCCCGCAGGCGCGTCAGGAACGCGTACTCCCCGAAGTTGCCCGACCATTCGAGACCGCCGTAGCTCGGCACCGGCTGGCCGAAGAGCGGGAACCTGTCGCTGTGCCAGTCGAACCGGCCCGACTCGACGACGACGCCGCCGAGCGTCGTGCCGTGTCCGCCGAGGAACTTCGTCGCCGAGTGGGTGACGATGTCGGCGCCCCACTCGATCGGGCGATTGAGGTACGGCGTCGGGATGGTCGAGTCGACGATGAAGGGGATGCCGTGGGCGTGCGCGACCTCGGCGAGGCCCTCGAGATCGGCGATCTCGCCCGAGGGATTCGCAATGGTCTCGACGAACAGCGCCTTGGTCTTCTCGGTGATGGCAGCGGCGTAGTCGGCGGGATCGGCGGATCCCACGAACGTCGTCTCGACGCCGAAGCGGCGCAGCGTCACGTCGAGCTGGGTGATCGACCCGCCGTAGAGGTTCGCCGACGCCACGAGGTGGTCGCCGGTGCCGGCGAGGCTCGCGAAGGTGATGTACTGCGCGCTCAGGCCGCTCGCCGTCGCGACGGCGCCGAGTCCGCCCTCGAGGCTCGCGACGCGCTCCTCGAAGCTCGCGGTGGTCGGGTTCGCGAGGCGCGAGTAGATGTTGCCGTACTTCTGCAGGGCGAAGCGGGCGGCGGCATCGGCCGTGTCGTCGAAGACGAACGCCGTCGACTGGTAGATCGGGAGCGCGCGAGCACCCGTCACCTCGTCGGGGATGTTGCCCGCGTGGATGGCGCGGGTCTTGAAGCCGTATTCGCGGTCTGCCATGCGTTCACGCTACTGCGGCTCGTCGCGGCATCCGCCTCGGCTTGTAATGCAGGGCAACGGATGCCGCGGCCGGCCCGAAGCGGCGTCGACTCGCTATGCCGACAGCACGTCGTCGGTCGTCACCACTCGGGCGAATCCGCCGCCCTCGAGGTTCACGGCGGTCGCGCGCGCGAGCTCGGCCGCCGTGAGGCGCACGCCGCCCGGACCCTCGAGGTCGAAGGTGTGCGTCGCGTCGATCGGCAGCGTCACGTCGTATCCGAGGTTGCCCGCCATGCGCGTCGTCGTCTCGACGCACATGTTGGTCTGGATGCCGGTGATGACGAGCTGCCGGATGCCGCGGGCCTGCAGCCAGGCGTGCAGGTCGGGCTGCCCGTAGAACGCCGAGTTCACGTTCTTCGTGACGAACAGGTCGTGCGGGGCATCCGCCACCACGTCCTTCAAGGCGTTGCCCGGCGACCCCGCGGCGAGCGTCGAGCCGGGCTCGATCGAGTCGTGTCGCACGAGGACGATCGGGCGGGCGGCATCCGACCACGCGGTGACCAGGCGGCCGATGTTCGCCTCGGCGTCGGGGTTGTCGCGCTCGCCCCAGGCGGGGTCGTCGAAGCCCTGCTGCACGTCGATCACGATGAGGGCGGCGGTGTCGTCGATCTGCATGCCTCCATCCTCGCCCGTGGCGTGCGCCCCTGGCGCGAGAACAGGAGGATCTGGCACGTTGTGGGCGAAAGCAGGCAGCTGCGGCATGTCTCGGCGAACCTCGCCTGCTTCCGCGAACCGCGGCTGCTCCGCGACCGCTACGGTGGGCGGATGATCCTCGAGCACGCGATCCTGCCCGTGCGGCCCGGGCGCGAGGAGGAGTTCGAGGCGGCGTTCGCCGACGCGAAGCCGATCATCGCGTCGATGCCGGGCTTCATCGACCTCACCCTCTCGCGCTCGATCGAGACGCCCGGGGAGTACCTGCTGCTCGTGCACTGGGAGAGTGTGGAGGCGCACGAGCGGGGCTTCCGCGGCTCGCCCGAGTACGAGCGCTGGCGCGCGTTGCTGCACGGGTTCTACGAGCCGTTCCCGGTCGTCGAGCACTTCGCCGAGGTCGCGCGAGCGTAGCCCCGACGCATGCCCGCGGCATCCGACCCTGCACAGGGGTTGCCCACGCACGCTTGCTAGCCTTGCGGCAGGTCGCGCGGTGCGGCCCCGGACGAGGGAACCCAGTACCCGGAACGCGACAAGACTGGCACTCAGGGAGTGACAGACATGGCATGGGTCATCCTCATCATCTCCGGCGTGCTCGAGGCCGTGTGGGCCACGGCGCTCGGCAAGTCCGAGGGCTTCACGAAGCTCTGGCCGACGGTGATCTTCTTCGGCGCCCTGGCGCTCTCGATGGGCGGCCTCGCATGGGCGATGCGCGACATCCAGACCGGTACCGCCTACGCGGTGTGGGTCGGCATCGGCGCGGGTCTCACCGTCATCTGGGCCATGATCACGGGCGACATGGATGTCTCGTGGCTGAAGCTCGCGCTCATCGCCGGGCTCGTCGGCTGCGTCGTCGGCCTGAAGCTCGTCGACGGCACCGCGCACTAGCCCCGCCCGCGTCGCGCGTCTCGGGTGTAAAGAACTCTTGACACGATGTCGTGAATCATTGACACTTGAGATGTCAAGAGTTCTTTACATCGGCATGGAGGTTCGTGATGGGCTACGAGGAGAAGGGCACCTGGTTGTACCTCGTGGTGGCCGTGGTCGGCTTCGGTGTGTATCTCGCGCTGCTGCTGCCGCGGCTCGCGACGTCGGCGGTCGACGAGGTCGACTACGTGCCGCTCATGCTGTGGACGATCGGCGGCGCCATCGTCGTGACGATCATCGCCCGCATCCTGCTCGAGATCGTGTTCCCCAGCGAGCAGACGAAGCCCGACCAGCGCGACAAGGAGATCGAGCGCACCGGCGAACGGGTCGGCAACTCCTTCGTCGTGATCGGCGCGCTCGCCGCGCTCATCATGAGCTGGCTCGAGCTCGACTGGTTCTGGATCGCCAACGTGATCTACCTGTGCTTCGTGCTCTCGGCGATCCTGTCGTCGATCACCCGGCTCGTCGCCTACCGCACCGGGGGCTTCCAGTCATGGTGAAGCCCACGCGGGTCACGAACGACATCCGTTCGCTGCGGTTCCGTACGGGCGAGATGACGCAGGCCGAGCTCGCGAGGCGACTCGGCGTCACCCGGCAGACCGTCATCGCCATCGAGCAGGGGCGGTATTCGCCGTCGCTCGAGATGGCCTTCCAGATCGCGCGGGTGTTCGGGGTCCCGCTCGACGACGTGTTCCAGTACCCCCGAAATGACGAGATGGCACAGGGCGAGGAGACGGCATCATGAGAGCAGCAGTGGTCGAACGGTACGGCGGACCCGAGGTCGTGCGCCTGCGGGAGGTCGCCGAGCCGGTCATCGGCGAGGGCGATGTGCTCGTGCGCGTCGAGGCGACGACCGTCGGCCCGACCGACGGCACCAATCGCAGCGGGCGCCCGGTGTTCGGGCGGCTCTACTTCGGGCTCACGCGGCCGAAGCATCCCGTGCCCGGATACGACTTCGCCGGCGTCGTCGAACGCGTGGGATCTGGCGTGCGGCGATTCGGTCTCGGCGACCGCGTGTACGGCACGCTGGCGCCCACGCCGGGTGCGCATGCCGAACTCGTGCGGGTCGCCGAGGACGGCGTGATCGCACCGATTCCGGCCGGGCTGGATGCCGCAGGTGCGGTGTCGCTGCTCGACGCGTTCCTCACGGCGATCCCGTTCCTGCGCGACGGCGCCCGGCTGCGTGCCGGCCAGGCGGTGCTGGTGAACGGCGCCTCCGGCTCCGTGGGGTCGGCAGCCGTGCAGTACGCGAAGCACCTCGGCGCCACGGTCGTCGGCGTCTGCAGCACCGGCAACGTCGAACTCGTGCGGTCGCTGGGGGCGGATCGGGTGATCGACTACACCCGCGACGACTTCACCGCGGCATCCGACCGCTACGACGTCATCTTCGACGCGGTGGGCAAGCGGTCGTTCCGCGAGTGCCGCGGGGCCCTCACGCCCAACGGGATCTACCTCTCGACGGTGCCGACGCTGCCCGTGCTGCTGCGCGCCAGGCAGGCGCGGTCGGCCGACACCGGGCGACGGGCCGGCATCCTCTTCACCGGGCTCCGCAGCATCGCCGACAAGACGGCCGACCTCGCCCTCATCGGTGAGCTCGCGACCACCGGCGCCATCCGCCCCGTCATCGACCGGATCGTGCCGTTCGACGAGATCGCGGATGCGCACCGCCGGGTCGACGGCGGCCATAAGGTCGGCAGCGTCGTCCTCGCCGTGTCGCGGGTGACGCAGGACACGGAGCGCGCATCGTGAGGGCGATCGTCCAGCGCCGGTACGGCGGACCCGAGGTGCTCGCCCTCGCCGAGGTCGAGGCTCCGATCCCGTCCGACGACGAGGTGCTGATCCGGGTGCAGGCCGTCGCGGTGAGCGCGGGCGATGCGCTCCTCATGCGGGGCGTGCCGAAGGCCGTCCGCCTCGCGTTCGGCCTGCGGCATCCGAAGCGGCCCATCATCGGGCGAGACGTGGCGGGCGTCGTCGAGGCCGTGGGTTCGGCCGTCACACGGTTCCGCGTGGGCGACCCGGTGTACGCCGAGTCCGACCAGGGCGGGTATGCCGAGTTCACGGCGGTCGCCGAGCGGTTCGTGGCCCGACGGCCGTCGAACGTCGACGCCGCGCACGCCGCCGCCGTTCCCGTGTCGGGCACGACCGCGCTGCAGGGGTGGCGCCTCGCCGAGGTCGGCCCCGGCCGGCACGTGCTCGTGAACGGCGCGTCAGGAGGAGTCGGCGGGTTCGCCGTGCAGCTCGCCTCGGCGATGGGTGCGGAGGTGACCGGCGTGTGCCGCGGCTCGAAGGCGGATCACGTGCGAGCGATCGGCGCCGACCACGTGATCGACTACACCCGCGAGGACTTCACCGCGGCATCCGGCCGCTACGATGCGATCTTCGACCTGGTCGCCGACCGCCCGCTCGGCCGCATCCGCCGCGCGCTGACGCAGGGCGGCACGCTCGTGCTCTCGTCGGGCAGGGGCGGAGCCGTGTTCGGCCCGTTCGGGCGCATCATCCGCGCATCCGTCGTGAACCCGTTCGTCTCGCAGCGATTCCGTCCGCTCACCGCGCGCCGGAACGGCGACGATCTCGCCGAGCTGACCCGCCGCATCGAGGCCGGCGACGTGACGCCCATCGTCGACCGCACGTACGACCTCGCGGACGCCGCGGACGCGATCCGCCAGTTCGAGGCGGGCGCCGTGCGCGGCAAGCTCGTGCTCACGGTCTGACGCGAGCGGCGGAATCCCGCTGTCACGGCGGAATCCCCGGAGCCGGGTATTCCGGCGGACCAACGGGATTCCGCCGCGGAGCTGGCGGGGCGCGGTGCGCGGGGCGCGCTGGCGGGGCGCGGTGCGCGGTCGGGTGAAGTGCCGGCGCTCAGCCGAGCAGCACCGCGCCGTACGCCAGCGCGGCGACGAGCACCCACGACGTGAGCCCGGTGACCAGCGCTCGCCAGCCGGTGCCGGCGAGCTCCGCGAACCGGATGGCCGCACCCAGCGCGAAGAGCGCCATCGCGAGCAGCGCGGTCTGCACGAACTCGGCTCCGGTGAGCAGCCACTCGGGCAGCGGCACGAACGTGTGGAGCAGCACGGCGGCGAGGAACCCGACCACGAACAGCGGCATGATCGCGGGGCGCGGGCCCGCGGCATCCGTCGCCCTGCGCCGTTCGACCGCCGCGGTGATCGCGACCATCGGGGCGAGCAGCAGCACGCGTGTGAGCTTCACGACGACCGCCACCGCGAGCGCCGCGGTGCCCGCGAGCTGCGCGGTGGCGACGACCTGCCCGACGTCGTGCACGCCGGCGCCGACCCAGTGCCCGAATCCGAGGGCCGTGAGGCCGAGTGGATGCCACAGCACGGGCAGCACGGCGATCGCGAGCGTGCCGCACAGCGTGACGAGCGCGACGGGCACCGCCTGCTCCTCGTGACGCGCCCGCACCGCGGCACCCATCGCCCCGATCGCGGAGACGCCGCAGATCGAGAACCCGCTCGCGACGAGGAGCGGCTGGTGTCCGGGCAGGCCCATGGCGCGGCCGAGCCCGATCGTGCCGACGAACGTCACGACGACCACGGCCACCGTGGTGGCGATCGTCAGCCATCCGAGGGCGGCGATGTCGACGAGGCTGAGCTTGAGCCCGAGCAGCACGATGCCGATCCGCAGCAGTCGGCGCGCCGCCATCCGCAGGCCCGGCCGCAGCCCACCGTCGAGTGCCGGCCGCAGCGCGGGCACCTGGCCGACGACGATGCCGAGCGCCACCGCCGCGGTGAGGAGCGGCACCGCCGGCACGGCGAGGTGCAGGAGCCAGGACACGACCGCGGCGATCGCCGCGACCGTCACGCCCGGCACCGGCCGTGCGCTCGGGCGGATCCGGCGCATCACGTCGCCCAGCTGGGCGCCCAGAAGTGCACCTGCCGGAACTCGGGCGTCACGGCGATGCCGGTCCAGATCGGGTAGTAGAACGCGGAGACGAGCAGCACGAACACGAGGAAGACCGTGACCGTCGCGATGCCGCGCTCGCGTCGCCATCGGGCGTCGTCGCGCCGGCCGAGGATGAGGGCGATCACGGCGGCCAGCGCGAGCATCGTGTAGGGCTGGAACGCGATCGAGTAGAACTGGAACACCGTTCGGTCGAGGTAGGCGAGCCACGGCAGGTATCCCGCGGCGAGACCGAGCAGGATCGCGCCCACCTGCCACTCCCGGTATCGCACCAGCCGATACACGAGGTAGGCGGATGCCGCGGCCGCCGCCCACCAGATGAGCGGGTTGCCGATGCCGATGATCGACTCCCAGCAGGTCTGGGCGCCGCATCCGCCCGACCCGTCCTCGATGGCCCGGAAGTACATGTTCGTCGGCTTGAACATGATGAGCCAGGTGAGGGGATTCGCCTGCGACGGGTGGGTGGCGTGCACGCCGACGTGATACGTGTAGGCCGACTGGTGGTAGTGCCAGAGGCTCTGCAGCGCCGGCGGCACCCACGCGAAGAAGCCCGTCGCCCGGTTCGCCGCGTCGTCGGCCCAGTCCCGGTAGTAGCCGCCGTCGGTGACGAACCAGCCGGTCCACGACGCGAGGTAGACCGCCGCGGCGACCGGCACGAAGAGGAGGAACGTGACGGGCCCCTGTTTCAGCAGGGCGCCCGTGAGCCAGAACGGGAGCCCGGCCCGGCGCCGTGCGACGGCGTCGACGACCACGAGGTAGATGCCGAACGCGGCGAGGAACCACAGCCCCGACCACTTCACCGCGCACGCCGCCCCGAAGGCGGCCCCCGCGGCGATGACCCACGGTCGCGCCCAGATCGCCGGCCCGTAGTGGGGATCGTGGCCGGCGGCGCGCGTCGAGGCGACCTGCTGTTCGAGTCGTCGTCTGGCATGGTCGCGGTCGAGCAGCACGAACCAGAACCCGAGCAGGGCGAAGAGCATGAGCCACGTGTCGAGGAGCGCCACGCGCGACATCACGATGGCATTGCCGTCGACCGCGAGGAGGAACGCGGCGATGACCGCGACGATCGTCGACGCCCAGAGCCTGCGTGCGATGAGCGCGATGAGGAACACCGCGACGGTGCCCGCGAGTGCCGTCGACGCCCGCCACCAGAACGCGTCGCCCGCGCCGAAGGCGGTCATGCCGAGCGAGATCATCCACTTGCCGAGCGGCGGATGCACCACGTAGGTCGGTTCGTCGAGGAAGATGTTGGTGTCTCCGCGGGCGAAGTCCTCGTCGGCGCCCTCGGGCCAGTCGGATTCGTATCCGTTGTGCAGGAGCGTCCACGCATCCTTCACGTAGTACGTCTCGTCGAAGACGATGGCCTGCGGGTGGCCGAGGTTCCAGAACCGCAGCACGGCGGCGAGCAGGGTCACGAGCAGCGGTCCGCCCCAGTACCAGAGCGCGCGCCGACGCGGCGTCGACAGGGTGCGCGCCCACCACGCATCCAGGCGGGTGCCGATCGGCTCCTCCGGAGCGGGGGAGTCGTCGTGTGCGTCGACCTGCTCGCGCTCGTCGGCCACTGCACCCATGCGGCAAGCGTAATCGGGGTGCGACACACCGCGCCGACGCCGTGCGAGACAGCATGCAAGACACCCCGCAGACGGCGTGCGAGACACTGGAGGCATGATCATCCTCGCGGCCACGCCCATCGGCAACCTGGGCGATGCGTCGGCGCGCCTCCGCGACGCGCTCGAGCGCGCCGAGGTCGTCGCGTCGGAGGACACGCGGGTCACGCAGCGCCTGCTCGCCGGGCTCGGCATCGGGAATCGGCCGCGCCTGGTCGCCCTGCACGAGCACAACGAGCGGCAGAAGGCGGACGAGCTCGTCGAGCTCGCCCGCGATCGCGACCTGCTCGTCCTGAGCGACGCGGGCATGCCGACGGTCTCCGATCCCGGGTTCCCGCTCGTGCAGGCTGCTGTCGCCGCGGGCGTCGACGTCACGGTGATCCCGGGTCCGTCGGCGGTGATCACCGCGCTCGCCGTCTCGGGCCTGCCGACCGACCGCTTCGCCTTCGAGGGGTTCCTGCCCCGAAAGCCGGGCGAGCGATCCCGACGGCTCGCCGAACTCGCCGGCGACCGCCGAACGCTCGTCTTCTTCGAGGCACCCTCAAGGCTGGCCGCGAGCCTCGGGGCACTCGCCGACGCGTTCGGCGCCGAGCGACCGGCCGCCGTGTGCCGAGAGCTCACGAAGCTCCACGAGGAGGTGCGGCGGG
>DASUVU010000339.1:0-3200 GCA_036378815.1 Agromyces sp.
CGCGCCCGCCAGATCCGCGAGGCCGCGGCCGATGGTGTCGACGACGTCGATCGCGTCGGGCCGAGTGAGGTCGTAGACGGCCACGGCCGCGAGCAGCCGCCGGTATCGCACGCGGATGGCCGCCGCCGCAGCTTCGGAGAAGCCGGCTCCGGCGGGGTCGAGCTCGTCGAGGGCGGCGACGAGAACGGCGCGTGCTTCGCCGGTCGCGAGCGGCGGTGTCGGCTCCTGCTGCAGCGTCGCCAGTTCGGCCGAGTGCCTGGCCAGGAAGTCGGCGAATCCGCGCGAAGCACCGAGCAGGAGCGCCATCCGCTCGGCGGAGTCGGGCTGCCGCAGCACCGCGATGGCCTCGTGCGGCGCACGCTCGGTTATGCGCCGGGTCGCCGCCAGCGCTTGGTCGGGGTCGCCGGCCGAAGCGAAGGCTGCCAGCAGCTGCTCGTCGTCGACCCCCGTTGCCGACGCGAGCGCCTCGAGTTCCTGCGCGGCACGCGCCAGGTCGGCGAATCCCGCTCGTGCGAGTCGTCCGAGGGACTGCGCCTGCCGTGACATCCGTGAACGGTCAGAGGATCTCGAGGTTGCGCTGCAACTCGAAGGGAGTGACCTGCGTACGGTACTCGCGCCACTCGGCACGCTTGTTGGCCAGCACGTAGTTGAAGACCTGCTCGCCGAGCGTCTCTGCCACGAGTTCCGATTCCTCCATGAACTCGATCGCGTGGTCGAGGCTCGCGGGCAGCGGGCTGAAGCCGAGTGCACGGCGCTCGCTGTCGGTCAGGGCCCAGACGTCGTCCTCGGCCTCGGGCGGCAGCTCGTAGCCCTCCTCGACCCCCTTCATGCCCGCCGCGAGCAGCAGCGAGAAGGCCAGATACGGGTTCGCCGCCGAGTCGATCGCGCGGTACTCGACGCGCGCGCTCTGCCCCTTGTTGGGCTTGTACAGCGGTACTCGAACGAGGGCCGACCGGTTGTTGTGTCCCCAGCAGATGAAGCTCGGTGCCTCGTCGCCGCCCCAGAGGCGCTTGTACGAGTTGACGAACTGGTTCGTGACGGCCGAGATCTCGTTCGCGTGCCGCAGCAGGCCGGCGATGAACCCGCGGCCGATCTTCGAGAGCTGGTATTGCGAGCCCGGCTCGTAGAACGCGTTCGTGTCGCCTTCGAACAGGGAGAGGTGCGTGTGCATGCCGCTGCCGGGATACTGCGAGAACGGCTTCGGCATGAAGGTCGCGTAGACGCCCTCCTCGATCGCCACCTCCTTCACCACCGTGCGGAACGTCATGATGTTGTCGGCCGTCGTCAGCGCGTCGGCGTAGCGGAGGTCGATCTCGTTCTGTCCGGGGCCGGCCTCGTGGTGGCTGAACTCGACCGAGATGCCGAGGTCTTCGAGCATCCGCACCGACCGGCGCCGGAAGTCGTGCGCCGTTCCGCCGGGCACGTTGTCGAAATAGCCGGCCGAGTCCACGGGAACGGGCCCATCTTCGCCGAACTTCGAGGACTTCAGCAGGTAGAACTCGATCTCGGGGTGCGTGTAGAAGGTGAACCCCGTGTCGGCGGCGCGCGCGAGCGTCCGCTTCAGCACGTTCCGAGGGTCGGCCACGGCGGGCTCACCGTCGGGCGTGGTGATGTCGCAGAACATCCGGCCGGTGGGGTCGACGTCACCGCGCCATGGCAGGGTCTGGAAGGTGCCGGGGTCGGGGAACGCCAGCAGATCGGACTCGTAGGTGCGGGTGAGCCCCTCGATCGCCGAGCCGTCGAACCCGATGCCCTCGGTGAAGGCGCCCTCGACCTCGGCGGGGGCGATCGCCACCGACTTCAGGGTGCCGACGACGTCGGTGAACCAGAGCCGGACGAACTTGACCCCTCGCTCCTCGATGGTCCGGAGAACGAAGTCGCGCTGCTTATCCATCCACACCCTCTCTCGCCCTCTCAGGGTAGCGGCTCGGTGGTCGGCGGAGGCGCCGAGCACGGATGCCACGTGTGCCAGACTTGCGGCATGTCCGACCTCCCCGCCAACGACGCAGCAGCCACCCCCACCCCCGGTCCCGCCCCGGCGGGCGACGCCAATCCGTTCGCCGGGCCCGCCGCCGCCGGAGGACCGAAGCGAGTCCGCACGCGGCACTTCCAGAACGCCAAGCGCGAGGGCATCAAGATCACGGGCCTCACGAGCTACGACATGCTCACGGCGCGCATCTTCGACGAGGCGGGCATCGACTTCCTGCTCGTCGGCGACTCAGCGGGCAACAACGTCTTCGGCCACGAGACGACGCTGCCGGTGACGGTCGACGAGCTCATTCCGCTCACGCGGGCGGTGGCTGGGGCGGTGACGCGTGCGTTCGTGATCGCCGACATGCCCTTCGGCTCATACGAGAACGGCCCCGAAGACGCACTGCACACGGCGGTCCGCTTCATGAAGGAGACCGGGGCGCACGCGGTCAAGCTCGAGGGCGGTGAACGCTCCCAGAAGCAGATCCGCCGTATCGTGCAGGCCGGTATCCCGGTCATGGCCCACATCGGATTCACGCCCCAGAGCGAGCACGGCCTGGGTGGCCACGTCATCCAGGGTCGCGGCGAAGGCGTGGAGCAACTCCTCGCCGACGCGAAGGCCGTGCAGGACGCGGGCGCGTTCGCCGTCGTGCTCGAGATGGTGCCGGCGGATGCCGCGCGGCAGGTGACCGAGCTCCTCGCCATCCCGACCATCAGCGTCGGGGCCGGCCCGCACACCGACGGGCAACTGCTGGTGTGGACCGACTGGGCGGGTCTCACGACCGGGCGCGTGCCGAAGTTCGTGAAGCAGTACGCCGACCTGGCCGGCACGCTGAGCGCGGCGGCCAAGGAGTGGCGCGCCGACGTGGAGTCGGGAAGCTATCCGAACGCCGAGCACAGCTACGAGTAACGCCGGTCCCTGAGCCCGTCGAAGGGCGGGAACCTAGTCCTCGGCGGCGTCCTCCTCGGCCCACTTTGCGCTGTTCTCGCGAAGGATCTCGAGGGCCCGCTCGGCCTCGGCGCGTGTCTCGAACGGACCGACGCGGTCGACCGACGGGGCGACGAACCCCTGCTGCACCTCGCCGGTGCGCATGTTGTACCAGAACTGGTGCTCGACATCCTGGGCCATAGGGTGATCCTATGCCCAAGGATGCCGCCGGCCACCTGATTCCCGGACGCCTGTCGCCGGCGCGATCGGTGCCGGGCACCATTCCCCGGCCCGAGTACGT
>DASUVU010000340.1:0-6657 GCA_036378815.1 Agromyces sp.
ATGCTGGACGGCGTGGTCAGGGCGTGCGGGGACGTTCCTGCTCATTCCGGTCGACGCCGAGCACGTCTACGGCTACGCGTCGACCACCCGCAGCGGCTCGGGACTGGAAAGCACCAACTGGCTGGCCGACACCTCTCGCGCCTTCCCGGCCCCGGTGCGCGAAGCGGTCGACGCCGCTCTGACGCGGCCGGCCGAGCTCTACCATTCGCCCGTCGAGGAGGTGCGCGCGGAGCGCTGGAGCCTCGATCGGATCACCCTGATCGGCGACGCCGCCCACGCCATGGGCCCGGTCTGGGCGCAGGGTGCCGGCCTCGCGCTCGAGGATGCCCTCGTCCTCGCCGCACTGCTCGCCGAGCGCACGGACTGGACGAGTGTCGGCGCCGAATTCGAGGCGCTTCGGCGCCCCCGCATCGCGGCCGTCCAGGCGGCCACGGACAAGCTGTCCCGCATCGCCGGCCTTCCGATCCGGCTGCGCGACCTGGTCGCTCCTGTGCTCGGTCCGCGGACCTATCGCGACGCCTACGGTCCGCTCCGCGCGCCCGTCCAGTTGGTGGCGGCATAGCCCACGTCGCTCGAACGGCGTCCTCGCGACGGACACCGCTCGCGACCCGTCATGTGCCGTCGTCGATTCGGCGGGGATCGGCACGCTCGGTAGACTCGCCGGAGGCCGCCCCACAAGAGCGGTACGCGTAAGGCTTCAGGAACCGACCCGGGTTCGCTCGCCGTGAGCGATCCGTCGTTCCCATCCCGTGAGGTTCTCCCGTGGCATCCAACCCACTCGTCCCCGGGTGGCTTCGTGCGCCCGATGACGCGAACGCGCTCGCTCCCTCCGTCTGGCCCGCGAGCGCGCATCGCGACGGCGACGGTCGCCTGGTCGTCGGCGGCGTCTCCGCGGCCGAGCTCGTCGAGCGATTCGGAACGCCGCTCTACGTCGTCGACGAGTCCGACGCGCGGGCGCGGGCGGCACGCATCCTCGCGGCGTTCGAGTCCGCCGCGGCATCCGTCGGCACGTCCGTGACGGTGTACTACGCCGGCAAGGCGTTCCTCTCGGGGGCGATCGTGCGCTGGGTCATCGAGGCCGGCCTCGGTGTCGACGTGTGCACCGGCGGAGAGCTGGCCGTCGCGCTGGCGGCCGGGGCCGACCCTGCCCGCATCGGATTCCACGGCAACAACAAGTCCGTCGCCGAGATCGAACGCGCGGTCGCCGTCGGCGTCGGCACGATCGTCATCGACAGCGAGATCGAGATCGAGCGGGTCGCGGATGCCGCGGCGCGCGCCGGCCGCGTGCAGCGCGTGCGGCTCCGGGTGAACAGCGGCGTGCACGCCTCGACGCACGAATTCCTCGCCACCGCCCACGAGGACCAGAAGTTCGGCGTGTCGCTCGATCGCGCGGTCGAGCTGGGCACGCGCATCCGCGGGCGCGATTCGCTCGATCTCCTCGGGCTGCACTGCCACATCGGCTCCCAGATCTTCGACTCCGCCGGATTCGCCGAGTCGGCCGAGCGCCTGCTCGTCGCGCACGCCGAGCTCGCGCGCCTCGCACCCCTGCCCGAGCTGAATCTCGGCGGCGGCTTCGGCATCGCGTACACCTCGGCCGATGAGCCGACCCCGATCGAGGAGATCGCGCTCGGCATCGCGACCGCGGTGGCCGACGGATGCCGCGACCACGGCGTGCCCGTGCCGAAGCTCGCCTTCGAGCCCGGCCGCGCCATCATCGGACCCGCCGGCGTGACCCTCTACACCGTCGGAACGGTGAAGCCGGTGCCGCTCGACAGGGGCCTCTGGCGGCACTACGTCTCGGTCGACGGCGGCATGAGCGACAACCTCCGCACCGCGCTGTACGGCGCGGACTACACCGTGCGCCTGGCTGGTCGCGTCTCCGACGAGCCGCCGTCGCTCGTGCGAATCGCAGGGAAGCACTGCGAGTCGGGCGACATCGTCGTCGATGCCGACTACCTGCCGCACGATGTGGGCCCGGGCGATCTCGTCGCGGTCGCGGCGACGGGCGCGTACTGCTGGTCGCTCGCGAACACGTACAACCACGTGCCGCGCCGGCCGGTCGTGGCGGTCCGCGACGGCACGGCCCGCGTGATCGTGCACGGCGACACGGAGGAGGACCTCCTCGCCCGCGATGCCGAGCTCGCGGCATCCGACCCGATCGAGACATCCGACACATCCGACACGGCCGCCGCCGGAGAGGCCCCCGCATGATCGAGTACCGCACCATCCGCGTCGGACTTCTCGGGGCGGGTTCCGTGGGCTCGCAGGTGGCACGGTTGCTCCTCCACCATTCCGACGAGCTCACCCAGCGCGTCGGCGCCCGCCTCGAGCTCGTCGGCATCGCGGTTCGCGACCCCGCCGCCCGGCGCGACGTCGACCTGCCGAACGAGCTGCTCACCACCGACGCCGAGACGCTCATCACGAGTTCCGACATCGTCATCGAGCTCATGGGCGGCATCGAGCCCGCCCGCACGCTCGTGCTCGCGGCCATCGCCTCGGGCGCTGACGTGGTCACGGGCAACAAGGCACTGCTCGCCAGCCACGGGCCCGAGTTGTTCGCCGCGGCCGAGCAGGTCGGTGCGCAGCTCTCGTACGAGGCCGCCGTCGGCGGTGCCATTCCGATCATCCGACCGCTCCGCGACAGCCTCGCCGGCGACCGGATCGACCGGATCCTCGGCATCGTGAACGGCACGACCAACTTCATCCTCGACCGCATGGACACGACGGGCGCGTCGCTCGAGGACGCCCTGGCGACCGCGACCGAGCTCGGGTACGCCGAGGCCGACCCGACCGCCGACATCGGCGGGTACGACGCGGCGCAGAAGGCGGCGATCCTCGCGAGCCTGGCATTCCACACGAACGTGCCGGTCGACGCGGTGCATCGCGAGGGCATCACGGGCGTGAGCGCCGACCAGGTCGAGTCGGCCCGGCGCGCCGGTTTCGTCGTGAAGCTCCTCGCGATCTGCGAGCGGCTCATCGACCACGAGACCGGCGAGGAGGGCGTCTCGGCACGCGTCTACCCGGCGCTCGTGCCGCGCAGCCACCCGTTGGCCGCGGTGCACGGCGCGAACAACGCCGTCTTCGTCGAGGCATCCGCTGCCGGCCCGCTCATGTTCTACGGCGCAGGTGCCGGGGGAGTGCAGACCGCCTCGGCGGTGCTCGGCGACCTCGTTGCGATCGCCCGCCGCCACGTCATCGGCGGCCCGGGCACCGCCGAGTCGACGCACGCCGAACTGCCCGTGTTCGACATCGGCCGCATCACCACGCGCTACGCCATCACGCTCGAGGTCGCCGACGAGCCCGGCGTGCTCGAGCAGATCGCGCGCATCTTCGCCGAGCACGGCGTCTCGGTCGAGCAGCTGCAGCAGACCGTGGCCGAGGGCTCGGAGCGGGCTACGCTGGTCATCGGGACGCATGAGGCGAAGGAGTCCGCGCTCGCCGAGACCGTCGCCGCCCTCGCCCAGAGCCCCGTCGTCGCATCCGTCGCGTCCGTCCTCCGAGTCGAAGGAACACTGTGAATCACGCCACCCCCAAGGCCTCCTCGCGCCAGTGGCGCGGCGTCATCCGCGAATACGCCGATCGCCTGGACGTGACGGATGCCACGCCCGTCGTCACCCTCGGCGAGGGCGGTACGCCGCTGCTCCCGGCGCCGGCGCTCTCGCGCCGCACGGGTGCCGACGTCTGGGTGAAGTTCGAGGGGATGAACCCCACGGGCTCGTTCAAGGACCGCGGCATGACCATGGCCGTGACGAAGGCCGTCGAGGGCGGCGCGAAGGTCGTGATCTGCGCATCGACTGGCAACACCTCCGCGTCGGCCGCCGCCTACGCGACGCATGCCGGCATCACTGCCGCGGTGCTCGTGCCCGAGGGCAAGATCGCCATGGGCAAGCTCAGCCAGGCCATCGCACACAACGCACAGCTCATCCAGGTGCAGGGCAACTTCGACGACTGCCTCGACATCGCCCGCGACCTCGCCGAGCACTACCCCGTGCACCTCGTCAACTCGGTCAACAACGATCGCATCGAGGGGCAGAAGACGGCGGCGTTCGAGGTCGTCGAGGTGCTCGGCGACGCTCCCGACTTCCACTTCATCCCCGTCGGCAACGCCGGCAACTACACCGCGTACACGCGCGGCTACCGCGAGGACATCGCCGCAGGCAACGCCACCCGGCTGCCCCGCATGTTCGGGTTCCAGGCCTCGGGCTCGGCCCCGATCGTGCGCGGCGAGGTCGTGCGCGACCCCGACACGATCGCCAGCGCGATCCGGATCGGCAACCCGGCGTCGTGGGAGCTCGCCCTCCAGGCGCGCGACGAGTCGGGCGGGTACTTCGGTGCGATCGACGACGACAAGATCCTCGAGGCGCAGCGCATCCTCTCCGCCGAGGTCGGCATCTTCGTCGAGCCGGCGTCGGCGATCAGCGTCGCCGGGCTCCTCGAACGGTCGGAGGCGGGGGTCGTGCCCGCCGGAGCACGCGTCGTGCTCACCGTCACCGGCCACGGCCTGAAGGACCCTCAGTGGGCACTGCGCATGGCCGACGGCTCCGACGTCCAGCCCACGGTCGTCCCGATCGACACGGCGCGGGTGGCCCAGGTCCTCGGGCTCGGCGCATGAGCAGCGCGACCGCTGCGCCCGACTCGGGCCTCGCGGCATCCGTCATCGGACGCCGCGTGCACGTCAAGGTGCCCGCCACGTCGGCGAACCTGGGTCCCGGCTTCGACACGCTCGGACTGGCGCTGGCGCGCTACGACGAGCTCGAGGTCGAGGCGACGGATGCCGCGGCTCACGACATCCAGGTCCACGGCGTCGGCGCCGGCGAGGTGCCGCTCGACGAGTCGCACCTCGTCGTGCGCGCGATCGCGCACACGTTCGCACATGCGGGCGTACCGTTTCCGAAGCTGCGGCTCGTCGCCGACAACACGATTCCGCACGGACGCGGCCTCGGGTCCTCAGGTGCGGCGATCGTGGCCGGCGTGGTGGCCGCGAAGGGCCTCCTCGAGGGCATCGTCGAGTTCACGCCCGACGAACTCCTCGAGCTCGCCACCCAGCTCGAGGGGCATCCCGACAACGTCGCGCCGGCGCTCTTCGGCGGACTCACGATCGCGTGGGTCACTCCCGAGGGCCCGCGGCACAAGAAGCTCATCGTGCATCGCGGGGTCTCGCCGCTCGTGCTCGTCCCAGAGCACGAGATGTCGACGGCGCTCGCGCGATCGTTGCAGCCCGAGTCCGTGCCGCACGAGGACGCCGTGTTCAACGTGTCGCGTTCGGCCCTGCTGATCGCCGCGCTCATCCAGAGCCCCGAGCTGCTGCTCCAGGCGACGGAGGACAAGCTGCACCAGCACTACCGCGCGCAGGCGATGCCCGAGACCGATCGGCTCATCCGCGTGCTGCGCGCTGCGGGTCATCCCGCCGTCGTCTCGGGGGCCGGTCCGTCGATCCTCGTGCTGGCGAACGATCCCGGCGCTCGGGTGGATGCGGTACGCCTCGTCGAGGAGGCGGCCGACACGGCGTGGCAGGCGCTGCCGCTCGCGGTCGACTTCAAGGGGGCGACGGTCGTGCAGCTCGACTGACGAGCCATCGGCTCGCCGCCGGTGAGGCGACCGCATGCCACGCGGCGCGTCATGCGTCAGGGAGACCCTCGTCGGGGTGTTAGGATTGAAACGCACCCGGCAGGCGACGCATCACCTGGCGTTCCCGGCCAATCGTGCAATTTCCAGCAATCCATTGCTTTCGCTCTCGCGCATGTCTGCGCCACCGCGCACCGACATCGCTCGTGCCGGCGATCAAGCTCTCCTGGGTCGGATTCTCGCGACCAGGGGAAAGGAACATACCCAGTGACCAACGCAACCGACCACGCCGACGTGACCGTGGCGAATCGCACCCGTCTCAGCGCCATGAGGGTCGCCGAGCTCCAGGAGCTTGCCGCATCCCTCGGCATCGCGGGTGCTTCGAAGCGCCGAAAGGGAGAACTCGTGGAGCTGATCTTCGCCCACCAGGGTGGTGACGCCGCGACCGAGGCTCCCACCGAAACCAACGGTGCCGCAGTCGCCGAGACGGCCGAGACCGCGGGACCCGACGCGACGCCGGCGCCCGAGGCCGCCTCCGGCACCCAGCCGACAGCAGCGAGCGAGACCGCGGACGCGGTCGACTCCTCGCGTCGCACCGAGGCCGCACCGGCTGCCGAGACGGCATCCGCGACGGAGACGGCATCCGCTACGCAGGCTGGCCCCGAGACCGCACCGGTCGCCGAAGACGCGTCCGCCGATGGGGCGACTGCCGAGGCGCCGCGCGCCCGACAGGGCCGCCAGCCGCGCCGTGCGACGAGCGCGGGAACGGCTGCGACGCTGCACGTGAATCGCGGCGGAGCCGGCGTCGACCTCGTTCCGGCCGACGCCGGTGCCGATGCCGATGCTCGTGAGGCCGCCAGGGCCGCCGTCCGTGAGGAGCTCGCGGCCGCGACGGGCGAGGGAGCCCGCGACACCCAGCAGGCCGAAGGCGAGGGTGAGCCCGCTGCCGAGCAGCCCCGCCAGGGCCGCAACCGCAACCGCGGCCGTCGGGGCGGCGACCGCGCCGAGCGCGCCGGTGACGACGCGCAGAAGTCTGCAGACGAGCGGCAGGCCCGCCAGAACGGCGAACGCGGCGACCGGCAGAACGGCGAA
>DASUVU010000341.1:0-4208 GCA_036378815.1 Agromyces sp.
GCGTTGTTCGAGATCTCCTCGATCTCGCTGCGGGTCTCAGGCGAGAGGGCCGAGTGCCATCCGTAGTCGAGGCGGAGGTAGCCCGCCTTGTTGAAGGAGCCCGACTGGTGGGCATTCGGGCCGAGCACCTGTCGGAGTGCCGCGTGCACGATGTGCGTGCCCGAGTGCGCCTGGGTGGCACCGCGACGGTAGTCCTCGTCGACCAGGGTCGTCGCGGTCTCGCCGACGCCGATCTCGCCCGAGACGACCTTCGCGGTGTGGCTGATGAGTCCCTTCACGGGCTTCTGCACGTCGAGCACCTCGAGCTCGAATCCGTCGCCGACGATCCTGCCCTGATCGGGCGCCTGACCGCCCGACTCCGCGTAGAGCGACGTCTCGGCGAGGATGACCTCCGCCGTCTGGCCGGTGGTCACCACGGGCACGGATCGTCCGTCGACGAGCAGGCCGAGCACCGTCGACTCGGTCGCCAGGTCGGTGTAGCCGGTGAAGATCGTCTCGCCCCGGGCGCGGAAGTCGCTGTAGACCGAGAGGTCGGCGAGCACCTTCTTCTTCGACTTCGCGTCGGCCTTCGCCCGCGTGCGCTGCGCGGTCATGAGCTCGTCGAACGCCCCGCGATCGACGGCGAGCCCGGCCTCCTCCGCCATCTCGAGGGTGAGCTCGATGGGGAACCCGTACGTGTCGTGCAGGAGGAATGCCGTGTCGCCGGCGAGTTCGGCCCTGCCCGACTCCTTCGTGGCGGCGACCGCGACATCGAGGATCGACGTGCCGGCGACCAGCGTGCGGAGGAAGGTCTCCTCCTCGCCGAGCGCGAGCTGCTCGATGTGCGCGTAGTCGTGCACCACCTCGGGATACGCGGCCTTCATCGCGTCTCGGGATGCCGCGAACAGCTCTCGGAAGGTCGGCCCATCGACGCCGAGGAGCCGCATCGCCCGGATGCTGCGTCGCAGCAGGCGGCGCAGGATGTACCCGCGCCCTTCATTCGACGGGCTCACGCCGTCGCTCATCAGCATGAGCGAGGAGCGGATGTGGTCGGCGATGACGCGCATGCGCACATCGTCCTCGTGGTCGGCGCCATATCGCCGCCCCGACAGTTCAGCAGCCATGTCGAGCACCGGTCGCACCTGGTCGATCTCGTACATGTTGTCGACGCCCTGCTTGATGAAGGCGACGCGCTCGAGTCCCATGCCGGTGTCGATGTTCTTCTTGGGCAGCTCCTTCACGACCCGGAAGTCCGTCTTGGAGTTGACGTCGTCGATGAGGTACTGCATGAACACGAGATTCCAGATCTCGACGTACCGGTCGTCGTCGGTCGCCGGCCCTCCGTCGGCGCCGTACCGGGGCCCGCGGTCGAAGAAGATCTCGGAGCACGGCCCTGCCGGGCCGGGCTGCCCGGTGTGCCAGTAGTTCGTGTCCTTGCCGAGACCCTGGATGCGCTCGTCGGGAAGCCCTGCGACGCGTCTCCAGATCTCGCGCGCCTCGTCGTCGTCCTCGTACACGGTGACCCAGAGGTCGTTCGGGTCGAAGCCGTAGCCGCCATCGGCCTCGGGCGTGGTGAGCAACTCCCACGCCATGGCGATCGCACCCTCCTTGAAGTAGTCGCCGAACGAGAAGTTGCCGCACATCTGGAAGAACGTTCCATGACGGGGGGTCTTGCCGACCTCCTCGATGTCGTTCGTGCGGATGCACTTCTGCACGCTCGTCGCCCGCGGATACGGTGCGGGCACGAGGCCCGTGAGGTACGGGACGAAGGGAACCATCCCGGCGACCGTGAAGAGGAGCGTCGGGTCATCCGACACGAGGGACGCCGAGGGCACCACGGTGTGGCCGCGCGCGGCGAAGAAGTCCAGCCAACGCTGGCGGATGTCTGCTGTCTGCATGGTCCCGTTCTGTGTTCTGCTGCCCGGTCGGATCGGGCGGGTCGAGGGCGCGTCAGAGTGAGGCGCCGGCGCCACCGGCGCTGCCGGCGCCGTCGGCACGAAGCTCGGCATCGCGCTCGTGGTAGCCCTCGGCGACGGCCTTGCCGAACGCCCTCGCCTTCGCGTCGATCGAGGAGAAGAACTCCCTGCCCTGGTTGGTCTGGTTGAGCTGGTGAGCGACGACGAAGCCGGCTGCGATGCCCACGACGAACCACAGAATGCTCTTCACGAATCTGCTCCCTCTGACCGGTCTCGCCGAGCGCGGCTCGCCCGGCCGACGACATTCCTTCAGTCTAGTGACGACGGATGCCGCAACAGACGGAACGGGGGCCGCAGGGAAACCCTGCGACCCCCGATCGGCAACCTCCGCGTCAGCGGGCGGCGTAGTACTCGACGACGAGCTGCACGTCGCACGTGACGGGCACCTCGGCGCGCTTCGGGCGACGCACGAGAGTGGCCTGGAGCTTGTCGAGCTCGACCTCGATGTAGCCAGGGGTCTTGGGGAGCACGTCGACGTGACCGCCGGCGGCCGCCACCTGGAACGGCTCCGTGCCCTCTGAGCGCTGCTTGACGCCGATCAGCTGGCCGGGCTTCACCCGGAACGAGGGGCGGTCGACGATCTTGCCGTCGACGAGGATGTGGCGGTGCACGACGAACTGGCGGGCCTGCGTGATGGTGCGAGCGAAGCCGGCGCGAAGCACGAGGGCGTCGAGGCGCATCTCGAGCAGCTCGACGAGGTTCTCACCCGTCAGGCCCTCGGTGCGACGGGCCTCGTTGAAGGCGATGCGCAGCTGCTTCTCGCGGATGCCGTACTGGGCGCGCAGGCGCTGCTTCTCACGGAGACGCACCGCGTAGTCGGAGTCGGCCTTGCGCTTGGTGCGGCCGTGCTCGCCCGGGGCGTACGGACGCTTCTCCATGTAGCGGGCGGCCTTCGGAGTGAGGGCGACGCCGAGCGCACGGGAGAGGCGGGTCTTGCTGCGTGACTGGTTCGACACGAATGTCCTTTCGGAAGAATCTCAAGTGTGAATTCGCGGCGCGTTGACGCGCCGGAAGTCTGTGTCAGAGGGATTCGCCAAGGGCGGACCGGCTACAGATCGCACCCATTCGCCGATGACCCTCTCGCAGCCGCGCTCGAGAATCTGGCTTCAGGCCGAGGAATATGCTATCACGCCGGCATCGGATGCCGCAGCGCGGTCGATCGCGCCGGGGCGGTCGTCAACCGCCGCGAACGATGCGCCGCAGCTTCGCCAGCCGCGCCGACACCTCCCGCTCGTTCCCGTGCTCGGTGGGCTCGTAGTACACCGCACCCCGGAGTTCGTCGGGCAGGTACTCCTGCGTCACGACGCCGATCGGGTCGTCGTGCGGGTAGGCGTACCCCTTGCCGTGCCCCAGTCGCTTCGCACCCGGGTAGTGCGCGTCGCGCAGGTGCTTCGGGACGCGCCCGGCCCGGCCCTCTCGCACGTCGGCGATCGCGCGATCGATGCCGAGGTAGGCCGCGTTCGACTTGGGCGCGGTCGCGAGGTGCACGACCGCCTGCGCGAGCGGGATGCGGCCCTCGGGCATGCCGATGTACTGCACCGCATCGGCGGCGGCGACCGCGACGCCGAGCGCGGCCGGATCGGCCATGCCGATGTCTTCGGACGCGAGCACGATGATGCGACGGGCGATGAAGCGCGGATCTTCGCCGGCCTCGATCATGCGCGCCAGGTAGTGCAGCGCTGCGTCGACGTCGCTGCCGCGCACGGACTTGATGAACGCACTGATGACGTCGTAGTGCTCGTCGCCGTTGCGGTCGTACCGGAGCAGTGCCCGGTCGACGGCGCGCGCCACGATCTCGGGCGTGATGACGGGCACCGGACGATCGGCGGCATCCGCAACGTCGTCGCGCTCCCGGTCATCGGAATCGTCGTCGCGATCGTCGGCGGGCTGGTCGGCGGACGCCTGACCCGCGGCCACGGATGCCGCCTCGAGGGCGGTCAACGCACGGCGGGCGTCGCCCGAGGCGAGCCGGATGATCGCCGCACGGGCCTCGGGTTCGAGCCGGATGCCGCCGGCAAGGCCTCGCGCGTCGGACACCGCCCGATCGACGAGGACGCCGAGGTCGTCGTCGGTCAGCAGCTCGAGCGTGAGCAGGAGCGAACGCGACAGCAACGGCGAGATCACGGAGAACGACGGGTTCTCGGTCGTCGCAGCCACCAGGATGACCCAGCCGTTCTCGACCCCGGGCAGCAGTGCGTCCTGCTGCGCCTTCGTGAAGCGATGGATCTCGTCGAGGAAGAGCACGGTCGACAG
>DASUVU010000342.1:0-14951 GCA_036378815.1 Agromyces sp.
CGGCGCGGACGTCGACGATCTCGTCGCCCTCGATGCGGTGCGCCAGCTGGGGAGCGCGATCGAGGAGCGCATCGAGCTCGCGCTTGGCACGGCGGCTCGCGTAATCCTCGAGCGCCTCGCCGCCGGCGAGCATGAGCACGACGATGAGCGCGGCGACGTACTCGCTCACGAGCACCGTCGCCACGATCGCGGTGACCGCGAGCACGTCGAGCCCCCAGTGGCCCCGAAGGATGTCTCGCACCATCCCGACGGCCTGCCAGGCCGCGATGGCCAGCGCGTATCCGCTGAAGATCCACTGCACGGCGGGTTCGGCGCCGGCGAACCACAGGATGATCCCGAGCAGTCCGATCGCCAAGGTCAGCGTGACGACCCAGTACCGCCGGGCGAGCTTCAGGAGACGGACCATGCCCCCATCCTCTCGTGCCGTCGTCGACCGACGGGCAGGGCCCGGATACCCCGCGGCATCCGACCCCTCATGCATGACGGAACTACGCCGCCGCCGGGCTCAGCCGCTCCTTCAGGTTGTCGGAGAGGCTCTGCAGGAACTCCTCGGTCGTCTGGTACGACTGGTCGGGGCCGACGAGCAGCGCCAGGTCCTTCGTCATCGCTCCCGACTCGACCGTCTTGATGACGACGTCCTCGAGCGTGTGGGAGAAGTCGATGAGCTCCTGGTTGCCGTCGAGCTTGCCGCGGTGCGCGAGGCCGCGCGTCCAGGCGTAGATCGAGGCGATCGGATTCGTCGAGGTGGGCTTGCCCTGCTGGTGCTGGCGGTAGTGGCGGGTGACCGTGCCGTGTGCCGCCTCGGCCTCGACGACCTTGCCGTCGGGCGTCGCGAGCACGCTGGTCATGAGGCCGAGGGAGCCGAAGCCCTGCGCGACCGTGTCGGACTGCACGTCGCCGTCGTAGTTCTTGCACGCCCAGACGTAGCCGCCCTCCCACTTGAGGCTCGCGGCGACCATGTCGTCGATGAGGCGATGCTCGTAGGTGAGGCCTGCGGCGTCGAACTTCTCCTTGAACTCGGTGTCGAAGACCTCCTGGAACAGGTCCTTGAAGCGGCCGTCGTACGCCTTCAGGATGGTGTTCTTCGTCGACAGGTACACCGGGTAGCTGCGGTCGAGGCCGTAGTTCAGCGAGGCTCGCGCGAAGTCGCGGATCGAGTCGTCGAGGTTGTACATGCCCATCGCGACACCCGAGCCCGGCGACTGGAACACCTCGAACTGCTGCGGCTCCGAACCGTCTTTCGGCGTGAACGTCATGGTGAGGGTGCCCTCGCCCTCGAACCGGAAGTCGGTGGCGCGGTACTGGTCGCCGAACGCGTGACGGCCGACGACGATCGGCTTGTTCCAGCCGGGCACGAGGCGCGGGATGTTCGAGATGATGATCGGCTCGCGGAAGATCACCCCGCCGAGGATGTTGCGGATCGTGCCGTTCGGCGAACGCCACATCTTCTTCAGGCCGAACTCCTCGACACGGGCCTCGTCGGGCGTGATCGTGGCGCACTTGACGCCGACACCGTGCTTCTTGATGGCATTGGCGGCGTCGATCGTGATCTGGTCGTCGGTCTCGTCGCGCTTCTGGATCGAGAGGTCGTAGTACTCGAGGTGCAGGTCGAGGTACGGGTGGATGAGCTGGTCCTTGATGGCCTGCCAGATGATGCGCGTCATCTCGTCGCCGTCGAGCTCGACGACGGTGCCTTCAACCTTGATCTTGGACAAGAGGAGTTCTCCTTGGATTTCTCGGGGCGTTGAGGGAGGTCTCGGACGGCGGAGCAGACACGCCGTCTGCCAGCTTACCGGTTCCCCCGATTATCTCGACATCGAGACAAATCACCGCGCCCGTCAGCCCGGCCGTCGCGCCAGGCTCACCGCCGTCGCGATGAAGACGACCACCCAGGCCAGCACGGCGACCCAGAGGAACGCCGCGCCGATCGCACCGACGATGGGCAGCCGGTCCGCCTGGCCCAGGTACATCCCCGCGACCGCGTACATTCCGAGCGGGAAGACCATGCTCCAGTACGCCGGGTCGTATACGAGCGGCACCCTCCGGCGGACGTGACGCCACCAGCCGACCAGCAGCAGCGCCGGCACCAACCAGCTCGCGAACGCCCAGAACAGCACGGATGCCCCGCCGATGAGGCCCTGGGTCACGGACGCCATGGGCGTGCCGGTCATCTCCACGATCAGGGCACCCGCCAAGACCGAGATCGCGGCGGCGCCCATCGCGATCCAGTACGGCGGACCGAACTCCTCGGGTTCGATGCCGACCATCAGGAACCGCATGACCACCGCGACGCCGATGACCGCATAGAGCACGACGCCGATGCCCCAGAACAGGATCGCGATGACCGAGAGTACCTGTGCCAGCTCGGGGATCCGAACCTCGAGCGTCGCTGCGAGCACCGCGCACGACTGGCTGGCGACCGCCCACACGAACCACGTGCCGTTCACCCCCTCGAGCGCGCGCCCGGCGCCACCCTCGACCACGACCCACCACGGAATCGCGTACCCGAGGACGAGCCAGCTGAACAGCCCGACGGCGAGGAAGACCGCGGCCCACCACGGGCCGATGATGTCCACCAGCCGAGTGCCCAGCACGCACGTCGCCGCAACGAACGTGTAGAAGAGGAAGCCGTTGCGCGCGGACATGAAGTCCGCGCGCACGCGGTCGCGCCAGACGATCAGGCGCCACCCCGTGAGTGCGACGAGCACGACGTAGGCGACCACGGCGATGACCGTGAGCACCGCGGCGGGAACGCCGAGCCCGATCGACGCCAAGCCGGTCGCCACGATTCCGGTCGCCATCACCAGCGCGAAGTAGCCGGGCGGGAGGGTCTCGACCGCCGAATCCAGCGCGGTCCGTCGCGCGGCGTTCACGAGGCCAGCGTAATCCGCGTTCGGCTACCGACTGCGCGCGGGCACCATATAGCCTTGGCGCATGGCTGACCTGCGACTCGAAGAATTGAATGCGTCGAACATCGTGGCGGCGAATTCGCTGTCGCTGAAGCCAGGCCAGGAGCAGTTCATCGCTCCCGTCACGTACGCCGCCGAGGCATCCGTCGTGAATCCCGCGACGTCGTGGCAGCGTGTCGCCCTCAACGACGACCGGGTGGTGGGGTTCATCCACGGCAACTTCGACCCCGAGAACGAGCACGAGGAGTTCCGCGCCTGCATCTGGCGCATCAACGTCGACGCCGAGGCGCAGGGCAAGGGCGTCGGCCGGTTCCTCGCGCACGCCCTCGCCGAGGAGGCGAAGCGCCGCGGCTTCGACCACATCAACGTGCTGTGGGAGCCGGGTGAAGAGGGGCCCGAGGCGTTCTTCCTCCGCATCGGCTTCGTCGACGTGGGCGAGACGCAGTACGGTGACCGCATCGGCAAGCTCCAGCTCTGAGCCGACCGTCATGGCCGTCGTCCCGTCGGCGGACTTCGCCGAGGCGGTGCTCTCGGTCGTCGCCGACATTCCGCCCGCGCACGTTGCGACCTACGGCGACATCGCGGCGCTGCTCGGCTCGCGCGGGGCACGGGCGGTCGGCCGCGTGATGGCGACCAGCGGGGCGGATGTCCCGTGGTGGCGCGTGATCCGCGCCGGCGGGCGACCTCCCGTCGGCAAGGGCGACCGCGCCCGTGCGCACTATGAAGCCGAGGGGACGCCGCTCATCGCGACGACCACCGACGACGGCTACCGCATCGACCTGGCCGCCTGCCGCTGGCGACCCTGACTCGACTGGCCGGGTCGCGCTACTGGACCGTCGATGCGAGCGGAATCCGCATCGTCACGGTCGTGCCTGCGCCGGGCGGACTCTCGATCTCGAGCGACCCGCCGACGGCGTCGATGCGGTCGCCGATCCCGAGCATGCCCGTGCCCGCCTCCAGCGAGGCACCGCCCACGCCGTTGTCCCGCACGACGAGCCGCAACTCGTGGTCGAAGACGTGGGCACGCACCCACGCGCGCGAGGCGCCCGAGTGCTTGGCGACGTTCGCAAGGCACTCGGCGAGTACGAAGTAGGCCGTCGACTCGATGAGCTCGGGCAGGCGTCCCTCGGCCTGGACGTCGACCTCGACCGGTACGGGGCAGCGTCCGGCGAGCTCCGGCACCGCGAGCGCGAGACCGCCCGACGAGAGCAGGCTCGGGTGGATGCCGTGCGCGAGCTCCCTGAGCTCGCGCAGCGCCTGGTTCAGCATCGTGATGGTGTCCTCGAGGGCGGCCGCGAGCGGCTCGTCCCCCTGTTCGCGCGCGGTGTTCGCGGCGAGCCGCAGGCTCATGCCGAGCGAGACGAGGTGCTGCTGCGCGCCGTCGTGCAGGTCGCGTTCGATGCGGCGTCGCGCTTCGACGCCGGCCTCGACGATGCGCTGACGTGACTGGCGCACCTGCTCGAGCGTCCGCTCGATCTCGGATCGGAGCCTGCCGTTGTCGACCGACAGCCGCAAGGCGCTCGACACGCCGTCGAGGAGACGCATGTTGGTCGTGAGCACCCGGTCGTGTCGGATGAGCGCGATCGGCATGCCTGTCGGCGACGAGACGGGAAGGATGCTGTGGTCGCCGTTGCGATCGGCGGGGTCGTGCTCGATCGGCTCGCCCGCGGCATCCGCGTACTGACCGCGTTCCTCGTCCCACCAGTAGACGCGCACCGACGCGTCGCGCAGGGTGCGTGCGAGCGACTCGGCCCAGAGTCCGCGATCGGCACCCTCGCGGGTGATGCGCATGAGGTCGGCCACCCGCGCGCGCATGTTGCGTGTGTGCGCGATGCCCGCGACGTAGCTCACCGGGATCGACGCGATGGCGATGAGCGAGATCGTGTCGATGACCTGGATGCTCGTGGCCGACATCGCGTAGCTCACGACCAGTGCGATGACCGTGAGGACCCACGCGAGGAGTGCGACCGGCATGAGGAACGCCACCGCGCGCGCCGGGACGCTGCCGCGGACCCAGCGCACGAGCAGGCGCACCGCGATCACGACGGCGAGGCCCGCGCCGACCACTCGGAAGCCGACGTCGACGAAGGCGAAGATCGCGGGCGCGTCGGCGATCTGGTAGATGTTCGCCACGCAGTCGCACGGAGCGTCGGGCCCGCTGAACGCGACCTCGGGCGAGGCGAGCAGCACGACCACGATCAGGTTCACGAGCGAGGCCACCACGGCGATGCGCGCGATGACCCGGTCGCTGCGGTCGCCGAGCCAGCCGCGCGGATACACCAGCACCAGGATGCCGGTCAGCACGGCCCACCAGAGGTCGATGCCGCGCACGATCGGCCACAGCCAGCCGAGGTCGCCGATCACGGCGTAGAAGGTCTGCGGGATCCACAGGATCGGGAAGATCACCATGAGCCGCGCCGGCACCCTCGAGGGACCGATCGCCCACGCGATGCCGGCGCACGCCGCGAACACGAGCGGCACGATCGAGTGCAGCGTCACCCACGAGACCTCGGGCCGAGCCTCGTCGGGGGTCGCGAGGAACCCCGACACCTCCATGGCGAGGCTGACCGCGATGACCGCCGCGATGACGATGCTTCGTCTGACGATCCGGCCTTTTCGGCCGGGAGCCATCACCGCTCGCCGAGGAGCGTGAGCACGGCGAGCACGCGCCGGTGATGCTCGGGCGACTCCTCGAGGTCGAGCTTCTGCAGGATGCTCCGCACGTGCGTCTCGACGGTCTTCAGGCCGAGGAACAGGGTCTGGGCGATGCCACCGTTGGAGTAGCCCTGCGCCATGAGTTCGAGCACGGAGCGCTCTCGTTCGGTGAGACGCGAGAGCGGGTCATCCGCTCGGGTCCGCTTGACGAGCTGCTCGACGACCTCGGGGTCGACGACCGAGCCGCCCGACGCGACGGTCTCGACCGCGCGCACGAGGGTCTGCGGCTCCGACACACGCTCCTTCAGGAGGTAGCCCGTGCCACTGCCCGCGCCCATGACCCGCAGGGCGTACTCGGGCGTCGCGTACATCGAGAGCAGCAGCACGCCGACGGTCGACCCGTTCGCCCGCATCGACTCGAGCGCGACGATTCCCTCGTCGCGGTAGCTCGGCGGCATCCGGATGTCGAGCACGGCCGCGTCGATGTCGCCGCCCTTCAGCACCTCGAGCAGCTCGTCGCCGGTTCCGACCGAGGCGACCACGTCGAGACCTCCGCCCTCGAGCACCTTCGCGATGCCCTCGCGCAGGAGCAGCGCGTCGTCGGCGATCGCGACGCGCAGGGGGCGGGCGTCGTTCATGCGGCCTCCGTTCTCGGGCAGGGGCGACTGTTCGTGGGTCTCACCCGCCTTCCGCGACTGTATCGCGTGGGGCATCGGCCCCGTTCGTCCCAGTTCAGGGGCCACCCCCGCGTCCGCTCGGTGCGAGGTTCGAGCGAGGCGACGCAAAGGGTGGCACGCTGGACACGCCGACAAGGAGGCCCGATGCAGCCAACCGAGACCGCGGGAGCCGTTCCCCCCGACGACGTGCCGACCGCCGCTCATGCACCGCGACCGATCCGACTCGTCCAGGTCAGGGCCGGGCAGCGCCTGGCGGACCGTCTCCGGAACTACCCGGGCGCAGCGCCCGACTCGGGACGCACCCTCCGTGTCGCCCTCGCCATGCGGGGCGGGGTCAGCCTCGCCGTGTGGATCGGGGGAGCCGTCGCGGAGCTCGACCTGCTCCGACGCATCCACCTGTACGAGCATGGAGGCGGCATCCTGGCCTTCGTGCTCGTCACTCCAGAGACGCCGCTCACGGCGCCGGTCCTCGAGCGACTGGCCGTCTACGCACGCCTGATGGAACAGGCCGGGTACGATCGCGTCGAGTTCGACCTGCTCGCGGGCGCGAGTGCCGGAGGGCTCAACGCCGTGGTGTACTCGGTGGCCCAGCGAGCCGGCACCGGCGTCGACTCGTTGCTCGACACCTGGAGTGAGGTGGGCGGATTCTGGGGTCTGCTGCATCCTCCCGGTTCTCGTGGCATCCGCGCGCTCATGCAGGGTGAGGCGTACTTCCGCGCCCGCACCCGGGAACAGTTGTTCGCCCTCTACGACACGCACGACCGTCACCCCGATCTGGTCGCCGAGTACACCAGCGTCGACCTCTCCGCGACCGTGATCGATGCCCACGACGAATACGAGGAGGACGCGAACGAGGGCCGCGGGCACTTCCGATTCGTCGGTTCCGACGAGCACTCCCTCGACAATCTCATCCCTCGCCGCGACAGCGTCGACTACCCGGGCAAGACCAAGGATGACCTCGAGAATCTCGACCGGCTCGCGCTCGCCGCACGCTCGACATCATCGCTGCCCGGCGGATTCGAGCCTGCTGAGATCGACTCGACCACCGGTCGCGCCGGCGTGGAGCCCCGCGACATGCGCTTCGCGTTCGGCGTGCACCGCTCCGCCCAGCGGACTCCCTACCGCATCGTGGACGGCGCCGTCTTCGACAATGTGCCCATCGAGCGCGCACTGCGTGCTGCGAAGCTCCGTCGTTCGGATCGGCTCGCCGACCGCGCGATGATCTTCCTCGACCCCGAGCCCGACGCACCGTTGGGCGGCGAACAACGCTGGGACCCGAACGCCTCTCGCTTCTTCCGCGCGATCGGCGCGATGTTCTCGCGGAGCTTCCGTCGCGAATCGGTGGCGCGGGAGGCGGCCGAGCTCCAACGGTTCAATGCGGCTCAGCTCATCGAGTCGGGGCGACGCGAAAGCGCGGCGTCGCTGATCGCCGCTGCGCCGTGGGATGCCGAGGCGCTCGTCGCCCGTCGCCGCGCGTACCTCCGCTCCCTCGGCATGACGCTGGCAGACCACCTTGCGGAGGCGATCTCACTCCCCTCGGCCTGGCAACTGCAATCCACGCTCTCCCAGCGCCGGCGCTACCTCCCGGTCAGCCGAGTCGACCTCGCAGACCTCCCGGCCCATGCGCTCGCAAGCTTCGAGCGGGCGGCGGCTGCCGACCCTGCGACCCCCGCTCGCTCGGTACTGGCGCTCGCGGATGCCGCGAACTCCGTGCTGGCCTGGACGCGGGCACTCGAGGCCGTGCCCGATTCCCCCGGCTCGCGACGTCGGGTCTCCATCACCGACGTGCGAGAACTGGCATATGCGGCCCTCACCGACGCCACGAACTCCCGGGACATGCTCACCGCGCTCGTGCTCGATGAGACCCAAGACCTCGCCGCCCGACGCGCAGCGCCGAACGCAGCGGACTTCGATCGCTGGCTCACGACATGGTTCACCGCGTCCGACACGATCGACACCGACCAGCACTGGCGAGCACTCGACGCCGCGGTCATACGTCTGGCCGAGGCGACGAAGGCCGTCGACAGGACCATCGCCCACCACGACCACGCCGTGCGGAGGGCGTGGACCCAGTCGCCGTGGAGCGCGCTGAGTCGGGTCCCGAGGCTCAACGCCGTGGACCTGCCGCCCGTGCTGAACGCCGGCGGCATCCCCGCAGCGCTCTCGAACCTGCGGTACTGGAGCATCGGCGTCGACGAGGTGCCCGATCAGCCGGCGAGTTTCACGACCCTCGTCCTCGACCGACGTCACGCCGTGCTGCAGCGGCTGATGCGCACGTGGACGCTCACCGAGGTCGAGGTCGCCACCCGACTGCGTGCGGCGGCCGACGACGTGGCGCTCGATCGCCAGGCGAAGCTCGCGGGGTACGGCTTCGGGAACTTCCTCGGTTTCCTGGCGCGAGAGTGGCGGGTGAACGACTGGTGGTGGGGCCGGCTCGACGCGTCGGCGGGCATCGTGCGATTCCTCGCCTCGAGCGTTCCCGGCGCCCCTGAGCCGGTGCTCGAGGTCGGCCGAGTGCAGGATGCGGTGCTCGAGGAATGCGACGAACCGCGGTACATGGAGCGCGGGGTGTCAGCGCTCGAGCCCGAGCCCGAGCCCGAGCCTGAGGGGTCGCCTGATCACGGCGATGTGGACGACGTGCGGCGCCTTCGCCGCCGCACGCGCCTGCGTTCCGGCACCGATACCATCTGGAACCTCGACCCGGGCTACCGGTTCGCGATCGCGTCGCGGGCCGTTCGCCTCGTCGATCGGGTCGTCATCTCCCCGGTGACCCGCGTGATCGCGATCGTCACGGGGGCCCTGCTCTTCCTGCTGCGGCCGGTACTCGTGTTCGTCCCGACGCTCCTGGACCCACCCCGGCTCGCGCTCGCGGCGGCCTTCATCGCCGCGGCGGCGTGGCTCACGAGCTGGAGCGCAGTCCCGTCGCCTGAGCCCGTCCCGATCGGCATCGCGATCGCGAGCTGCGGAGCACTGCTCGGCCTGCTCGTCTGGGGTGTCGCGAGTGCGAGACTCCGCTGGCGGAAGGTCGTCACGGCGAGCGAGGGCGACCTGGCCGGCCTCGTGGCCCGTGCCGCGTCCCGCGCGTGGGTGCCGACCCTCCGCTATGGGATCGTCGCCGTCGCCAGCCTGTTCCCGCTCGCGATCTCGATCATCCAGTCGAACGCGCTCATGGCGATCCTCTGCTTCGGGGTGACCTCGGCGCTGGTCGCGACGACGGTCTACTCCGCGACGTCGGCACGGCGCACCGATGTGCCGGGCCGCCGGCTGCGCACCTCGCTGATGATCGGCACGTTCGCCCTGCTCGGTGGGATCCTCCCGCTCGTGCAGCTCATCGTCCAGCCCACGTCGGGGCCACTGGCCCCCGGCCCCGACTGGTACCTGCTCGTGCTCGTCGCTGCCGGCATCGCGGTCGCGATCACCCTCACCTACGACTGGCTGCCGATCGCCCGTACCCCACTGGTCGTCTCCCGTGGGGTGAACTGGCTCACCATCACCGTCGCGGCTGCCATCGCCGGCTGTGCCGCGTGGTTCCTCGTCGCGTTCCTCGACCAGGAGCTCGACCGCCTCCTGCAGGACGCACTCCAGACCGCGGCGTTCGTGGTCGTCTGGGCGAATGCGGTGTGGTGGCTCCCCGACCTGCGGAGAGCCGAGTCCGACATCACGGACCGCGTCGTGCGCGCGCACCTCGACTGAGGCACGCTGCCAGTCCAGTGGGGGCACCCACGGGACTCCGGTGGCCGCCCGGATCCGGCGTCTCGCGCGCGCGACGAGGATCGCCGCATGCTGTCGATCGATCGTGCACGAGTGCGCGGCTGGGTGGCGCGGTACCTCCCGCCGGAGTTGCTCGGCACGGTGGCCGCCGTCGCCAGCGCCTGGCTCGCCTACGCGGTGAGCGACTCGCTCGTGGTCGCCGCGGTCGCCGGCACGCTCGGTGAGAGCGCCGGGTACTACGCGCTCGTCGTCGTGCGCGGCGCGCGAGGGCACCTGCGGTCGGCACGAGTGCAGCGGATGCCGCGGCGCACGCGGCGCATGTGGGCCACGACCTGGCTCACCGCCCGGGCCGTCGCCGCCGAGTTCGGTCCGGCCGAGCTGGTCGACACGGTCGTCGTGCGACCGACCCTGCTCTTCGCCGCGAGCGCTGCGTTCGGCGCCACCCCGGCCGGATGGCTCGTCGGCAAGCTCGCCGCCGACGCCGTCTTCTACGCCGTGGCGATCACCTCGTTCGAGCTCGGTCGTCGCGCGATCCTCCCCGACGGAGGGCATGCGCCCGATGCGGCGCGCGCGACCGGGGCATCCGTGCAGCACATCCTCTCCGAAACCCGACACGAGGGAGCACTCCGATGAGCACCACACTGGGAGCTCGGCCCCGGCAGTCCGCCGATCGCACCCGCAACACCTCCCGCGCCGGTTCCTCCGAGCCGGCCCGACCACCCGCCGAGCAGCCACCGCACCGCGAGCTGGTCCGACGGGAGCTCTCCCGCTACGCCGCGCGGATCCGCCTCGATGCGCTGCTTCGCGAGCACGGCAGTCCGCTCTTCGTGCTCGACGTCGACCGGGTGACGACGCAGTTGCTCGCGCTGCGGCGGGAGCTGCCCGACGTGCAGATCCATTTCGCGACGAAGTCGCTCCCCCATCCGGCGGTCATCCACGCCGTCGACGCGTTCGGGGCGAGCTTCGAGGTCGCATCGCGCGGCGAGATCGACCTCCTCGAACGCGAGGGCGTCGCGATCGGACGTTGCGTGCACACCCACCCCGTGAAGACGGTGGCCGACATCACCGGGGCCTACCTCCGCGGCATCCGCACGTTCGTGCTGGACAGCCACGGCGAGGTCTCGAAGTTCCGTGGCCTGCCGTCGGATGTCGCGGTACTGGTGCGGCTCTCGTTCCCGAACCCCGAGGTGCGATGCGACCTGTCGTCGAAGTTCGGTGTCCCTCCGGAGCACGCAGGCGAGCTCGTCGAGCACTGCGTACGGGCCGGCTTGCGCGTCGCCGGGTTCACGTTCCACGTCGGAAGCCAGGCGCTCTCGGCCGAACCGTGGATGCGCGCCATCCACCGCACGCTGGCCCTGATGCGCCGCCTCGAGCGCGCGCACCGCATCGGATTCGACACGCTCGACATCGGCGGGGGCTTCCCGGTCTCGTACGACGAACCCGTGCCCGAATTCGGGACGCTGGCCCGTGGCATCCGCACGGCCCTCGCCGAGGCGCCCCGAAGGTACCGCGTGCTGGTCGAGCCCGGGCGGTTCCTGTCGGCGCCCGCCATGACCCTCGCGACGCGTGTCGTGGGAACCACGCAGCGCGACGACGGCCCGTGGGCCTATCTCGATGACGGCGTGTACGGGGCGTTCTCGAACATCCCGTCGGAGGCGACGCATCCGCTCGTCTTCGCCGCGTCGGAGCTCGGCGTGCGTCACGCGAGCGACCTGGAACCCGACCGCGACCGCGCCGAGCGCCGACTGCGGGCCCTCGCCCACGAGCCCGTCACCCTCGCGGGCCCGACGTGCGACAGCCTCGACGTGATCGCGCGAGCACTGCCGCTCCCACCGCTGCGGGCGGGCGACGTGCTCGTGAGTCCCATGATGGGCGCGTACACGTCGGCGACCGCGACCGGGTTCAACGGCTTCGCCCCGACGCCGATCGTGGTGCTGCCGGGGTGACCAACCGCGGCATCCGACGGTGAACGGATGCCGCGGCCGGCCTCACACGAGGGAGTCCCGCCACGCCTCGTGCAGCGCGGCGAACCGCCCGGTGCCGCCGATGAGCTCGTCGGGCGTGCCGTCCTCGACGATCCGGCCGTGCTCCATCACGAGCACCCGGTCGGCGATCGCGACCGTCGACAGGCGGTGCGCGATGATGATGGCCGTGCGGTCGGCGAGCAGCGTGGTGAGTCCCCGCTGCACCGCTCGCTCGCTCGGGATGTCGAGCGACGAGGTCGCCTCGTCGAGAATCAGCACGGCGGGGTCCGCGAGGAACGCGCGGGCGAACGAGATGAGCTGCCGCTGCCCGGCGCTCACCCGGCCGCCGCGCTTGTTCACATCGGTGTCGTACCCGTTGGGCAGCGACTCGATGAACTCGTGGGCGCCGACCGCCTTCGCCGCGGCCACGATCTCGTCGAACGGCGCATCGGGCCGACCCAGCGCGATGTTGTCGGCCACCGACCCCGAGAAGAGGTACGCCTCCTGCGTGACCATCACGATCGCCCGGCGCAGGTCCTTCGGGTGCAGCGCCCTCAGGTCGACGCCGTCGAGTTCGATGACGCCGTCGCTGGGGTCGTAGAACCGGGCGATGAGCTTGGCCAGGGTCGACTTGCCGGCGCCCGTCGATCCGACGAGCGCGACCGTCTGCCCGGCCGGCACCTCGAGGTCGAAGCGCGGCAGCACCACGCGATCAGCCGTGTACGCGAACTCCACGTTCTGGAACCGCACCCGTCCGTCGGCCTTCCAGAGGTCGATCGGCCGAACCGGGTCCGGCACGCTCGGCCGCTCCTCGAGCACTCCCGAGATCTTCTCGAGCGCCGACGCCGCGGACTGGTAGGAGTTGTAGAACATCGCCAGCTCCTCCATCGGGTCGAAGAAGCGCTTCGTGTACAGCACCGCCGCGAGCAGCACGCCGACCTCCAGCGCGCCGTCGACGACGCGGAACCCGCCCACGAGCAGCACGGCGGCGACCGCCGCATTGCCGATCAGCGCGAGCGATGGGTTGTAGACCGCGAACAGCCCCAGCACCCGCGAGTTGACGGTGCGGTAGTCCTCGACGAGCGCGCCGAACTCGTGCTCGTTGCGCCGCTCCTTGCGGAACGCCTGCACGGCCCGGATGCCGGTCATCGTCTCGACGAACTGCACGATCATGCTCGCGCTGGCCACGCGGGACCGACGGAACTGCTTCTGCGAGCGCACCTGGAACCATCGCGTGAGCAGCGCGAGCGGCACGAGCGTCGCGACGAGCACGAGTCCCGACGTCCAGTCGAGCCAGACGAGCGCGACCGCCGTGAACACCATGTACAGCAGGCCCATCACGAGCTGGTTGATGCCCTCGTCGAGCAGCTCGCGGATGGCGTCGAGGTCGCTCGTCTGGCGGGAGATGATCCGACCCGAGGTGTACGACTCGTGGAACTCGAGCGACAGCTTCTGGGTGTGGAGGAACACGCGCGTGCGCAGGTCGATGAGCACGGCCTGGCTGATGCGGGCGGCGAGGCGGATGTACCACGCCATCAGGAAGGCGCCGATGCCCCCGGTCAGGAGGTAGGCGAGGCCGGCGAGGCCCACCGGCATCCAGTCCTGCCGCATGAGCGCGGGCAGGCCCTGGTCGATGCCGTACGCGATGATCGCGGGCCCCGCGACCTGCGCCGCCGTCGACACGACGATGATCGCCATCGTGAGCCACAGCTGTACCCGCAGCGGATGCAGGAGCGACCCGAGCAGCCGCAGGCTCCGCCTGCGGATGTGACGCGATTCCGCCGTGGTGTACTCGTGGCGCTCCTCGCCCTGCACGCCGGTCACGGTGCTCATCGGATCGCCTCCTCTCGTGCGATCTCCTCAGGTGGTCGAGGAGCGCCCGACGCAGTAGGAGGTTCGGGTGGTCGCGGAGCGCCCGACGCAGTCGGAGGCGTCTCGAGACCCTCCTCGATCAGCTCGGATGCCCCGGACTGCGCGCGTCGCTCCTCGTCTCGAAGGCTCGAGATGACGTAGCGGTAGTGCTCGGAGTCGCGCAGGAGCTCCGAGTGCGTTCCGACGGCCGTGATGCGCCCGTCTTCGAGGAGTGCGACCCGGTCGGCGAGCATGACCGTCGACGGGCGGTGGGCGACGATGAGGGCCGTGGTCGAGGAGAGGATGCCGCGCAGCTCCGCCTCGACCTTCGCCTCGGTCGCCACGTCGAGCGCCGACAGCGGGTCGTCGAGCACGAGCACTGCCGGCTTCGCGGCGACCGCACGGGCGAGCGCGAGGCGCTGGCGCTGGCCGCCCGAGAGGCTCATGCCCTCCTCGCCGACCTTCGTCTCGACGCCGTCGGGAAGCCCGTACGCGAAGCCGGCCTGCGCGATGCGCAGCGCCTCGTGCAGCACGCGGTCGGCCTCCGCCCGGGTCGCGGGGTCATCGCCGGCCAGCTCGGGTCGACCGAGCAGGACGTTGTCGCGCACCGATGCCGAGAACAGGGTCGCGTCTTCGAAGGCCATCGCGATGTGGCGGCGCAGTTCCTCACGGGTGAGCGCGCGCACGTCGACGCCATCGAGGGTCACCGATCCTGACGTGACGTCGTAGAGCCGCGTGGTGAGTGCCGTCATGGTGGTCTTGCCACTCCCGGTGAGGCCCACGAGCGCCATGGTCTCTCCCGGCTCGAGCACCAGGTCGACGCCGTCGAGCAGGTCGCCGAAGCGCTCGGGCGAGTCCTGGTAGCGGAAGTGCACGTCGTTGAAGGCGAGTTCGCCGCGCGGCCGCTCGACCGCGAGCGGACGCTCGGGATCGGTGACGGTGTTCTCCGTGTCCATGATGTCGAAGTACCGGTCGGTCGCCGTGCGCGCGTCGAGCGTGAAGGCGAGGAGGAACCCGATCGACTCGATCGGCCACGCGAGCACGGCCGCGGTGGCGAAGAACGCGACGAGTTCGCCGACCGTGATCTGGCCCTGCGCGGCAAGCCACACGCCGAGCGCGAGGCACACGGCGAGCGCGATCGCGGGGATCACGATGAGCCAGAACCAGATCGCGGCCTCGAGCCG
>DASUVU010000343.1:0-5251 GCA_036378815.1 Agromyces sp.
GTCGGTCATGATCGTCTTCCTCACGTTTCGCCTGCGGTGACGACCGACGGTACGCCCGGTGACGCCCGTCCGGGAGTGGATTGCGCGATGCGGCCGATCTGTGACTGGCATCACGTCGTTCGAGCTCGGATAGTGCGGAAGGTGGGACTTGAACCCACACGCCCGAAGGCACAGGAACCTAAATCCTGCGTGTCTGCCAGTTTCACCACTCCCGCGAGTGCTCGAACAGTCTAGGCGTTGGCCGCGCGGCCCTACCGTTCACCGCGACGACGTGCAACGATGCACGAGAGACTGGGGGGTGCTCGCATGGCCGACGAATACCCGAACATCGCCGATCACGGGTTGATCGGCGATCTGCAGACCGCCGCACTGGTGGATGTGAACGGCACGATCGACTGGTTCTGCGCTCCGCGATTCGATTCGCCGAGCATCTTCGCATCGCTGCTCGACGCCGAGCGCGGTGGCTACTGCAGCATCCGCCCGACCGACGCGGAGTACGTGACCCGGCAGCTGTACCTGCCGAGCACCGCGATCCTGGTCACCCGATTCATGACGGAGGCCGGCGTGGGCGAGGTCATCGACTTCATGCCGGTCACCGACGGAGAGGCGACGGATCGGCACCGTCTCGTGCGGCTCGTCCGCGTGGTGCGGGGCACAATGAGTTTCGAAGCCGAGATCCAGCCGCGATTCGATTACGGGCGAGAGCCGCACACGATCGAGCCGGTGCCCGATGCGGGCGTGATCTTCAGGGCCGGCGATCAGGCGCTCACCGTGCACCGCGTCGGCGAGCCCGTCATCCACGGGTCGCAGCGCGCCGGGCACATCGAGGTCGCCGGGCAGGGGCTGCGAGTCACCGGCAGCCTGAATGCCGGCGAGATCAGCGGGGTGGTGCTCGAATCGGGCGGAGTGCCGCCGACCAAGATCACCGAGGACGAGCTGTTCGAGATCTTCCAGGAGACGCGCCGCTTCTGGCGGGACTGGAACCAGCGCTCGACGTATCGCGGCCGCTGGCGCGAGATGGTCGCCCGGTCGGCGATGACGCTCAAGCTCATGACGTACGCGCCATCCGGGGCCCTCGTGGCAGCCCCCACGGCGGGGCTGCCCGAACAGGTGGGCGGCGAGCGCAACTGGGATTACCGCTACACCTGGATCCGCGACGCATCGTTCTCGGTGTACGCGTTGCTCGGCCTCGGCTACACCGAGGAGGCCGAGGCCTTCGTGCAGTGGCTGATGGATCGCATCCACGAGAGCGTCGGCACTGGTTCGGGTCCGCTGAAGATCATGTACCGAGTTGACGGGTCCTCCGATCTCGTCGAGGAGACGCTCGACCACTTGACCGGCTATCGAGGCTCGGCACCGGTGCGCATCGGCACCGGCGCTTCCGACCAGCTGCAGCTCGACATCTACGGTGAGGCCATGGACTCGATCCACCTCGCCGACACCCACGGGTTGCAGCTGCCGCACGTCGGCTGGAGGCAGGTCGCCGAGATGCTCGACTGGGTCTGCGACAACTGGGACACGCCCGAGGAGGGCATCTGGGAGACCCGCGGCGGCCGGCAGAACTTCACCTACGGGCGCTTCATGTGCTGGGTGGCGCTGGACCGCGGCATCCGGATCGCCAGGCTGAGAGGCCGTCCGGCCGCGATCGACCGCTGGACCGAGTCGCGCGACGCCATCTACGAGCGCATCATGGCGAAGGGCTGGCATGCCGAGCGGGGCGCGTTCGTACAGCATGAGGCCACCGAGGTGCTGGATGCCTCGCTGCTCGTGATGCCGCTCATGGGGTTCGTCGCGCCGCGGGATCCGATGTGGCTCTCGACGCTCGACGAGATGGATGAGGAACTCGTCTCCGACAGCCTCGTCTACCGCTACAACCCGAGCGCCTCGCCCGACGGGCTGCGCGGATCGGAGGGCACGTTCACGCTGTGCTCGTTCTGGTACGTCGACGCGCTCGCGCGGTCGGGTCGTCTCGACGAGGCGCAGCTCACCTTCGAGAAGATGCTGACGTACGCCAACCACCTCGGCCTCTACGCCGAGGAGATCGGGCTCACGGGCGAGCAGCTCGGCAATTTCCCGCAGGCGTTCAGCCACCTCGCGCTGATCAACGCGGCCGTGAATCTCGACTACCAGCTCGATCACGGGTCGGGCTTCGTGGATCCGGTGCTCAGCAGGGGGCGGCGCACGACATGAGCACGGATGCCGCGGCCATGACGGAGGCCGCGACCGAGACGAGGATCGCGCCTGACGTGGATGCCGTGACCGGCATCGGCGCCGACGCCGACGTGCTCGTGATCTTCGGGATCACGGGCGACCTGGCGCGGGTGATGACGTTCAGGTCGCTCTACCGGTTGGAGGCGCGCGGCCTGCTCACGTGCCCGATCGTCGGCGTGGCGTTCGACGACTGGACGATCGACCAACTCGTGGAGCGGGCGCGCACGTCGATCGTCGGCACCGGCGAAGCGCTCGACGAGGCGATCTTCGGGCGACTGGTGTCCCGGCTCGGTTACGTGCACGGCGATTTCGCCGACGAGGCGACCTATTCGCGGGTGGCGGCGGCGATCGGCGGGGCGAGCTCGCCCGTGTTCTACCTCGAGATCCCGCCCAGCCTCTTCGCGACCGTCGTGAAGGGCCTCGCCGGGGCGGGCCTGACCGAGCGCGGACGCGTGGTCGTCGAGAAGCCGTTCGGGCACGACCTCGCGTCGGCCCGCGAACTGGCCGCGGAACTGCATCGGTACATCGACGAGTCGCAGCTGTTCCGCATCGACCACTACCTCGGCAAGATGGGCCTCGAGGAGATCATCTACCTGCGCTTCTCGAACACGATGCTCGAGCCGGTGTGGAACCGCAACTTCGTCGATTCGGTGCAGATCACCATGGCCGAGGAGTTCGGCATCCCGGGCCGAGGTCACTTCTACGACCCGGTCGGCGCGCTCCGCGACGTCGTGGTCAACCACCTGATGCAGGTGGTCGCGGCCGTCGCGATGGAGGCGCCCGCGCACGGGGATCCCGGAACGATCACCGAGATGCAGACGCTCCTGATCCGCGCCATGGTCGACGCGGATCCGGCACACTACGTGCGCGGACAGTTCGACGGCTACCGCGACGTCGACGGCGTGGCATCCGACTCGACCACCGAGACGTTCTGCGCGTTGCGGCTCGAGATCGAGAACTGGCGCTGGTCGGGCGTGCCGTTCCTCATCCGCACCGGCAAGCTGCTGCCCGTGACCGCCACCGAGGTGCGACTCGTGTTCAAGGAGTCGCCGAGGCTCGGGTTCGGCATGCGCGATGCGGCCAGCCGGCCCGACGAGCTCGTCATCAGGCTGGACCCGTCGACGGGCGTGCGCATCGTGCTGAATGCCAAGCGAGCGGATGCCCCGAAGCCGCGTTCCGTCGAGCTCGACATGGAGTTCGCCGCGAAGGGCGGCGAGGGGCCGACCCCGTACGAGGTGCTCCTGCTCGCCGCCGTGCGCGGCATCCGCCCTCGCTTCACTCGGCAGGACACCGTGGAGGCGGCCTGGCGGGTGATGCAGCCCCTCATCGAGGACCCGGGGCCGGTGCATCCGTACGGTCCCGGCACGTGGGGGCCGCCCGAGGCGGACGCGCTCGTCGCCGACCACGGCGGATGGCGCGACCCCTGGCTCTGAGTGGGCGGCTCTCCACACGAGGTTGCACGCGGCCTCGTCACTTCACACGCGCGATCCGTTCTGATACTCCAGACGTATGACCATCGTCCGCGAGGTCGCAGACGCGATCGAACTCGTCGCCAAGACCATCCAGAACGGCCGCCAGATCATCGCCGCCCTGCACGATGCGCAAGCGTTCTTGAGCAGCCGGTATCCGAGCGCGAACGAAGACTTGGCCGGTCTTCTGACGGAGATGCGCAAGACGCTGCTCGGTCTGGCGAGGGTGTCGGATGTCGTCACTGATTTTCGCTTCACCGTATCCGGACCGGCACGAGACTTGGAGCCTGCGCGCTTCAATGACCTGATGATCGAACGCAAGTCTCGCCTCGTTGAGTTCGATCAGTCGATCTCCGCACTGAAGGGATCGTCGGGGCGTATCCGCGATTACGCGACGGCACTGACGAAGGACTCGGGGCGTTCGTTCTGGGAGCTCTTCGACATCACCGGGCTGCGCGGCCAGCGCGCGGCAGAGGTCGGCGCCAAGTTCAACGACCTGTACGTCGTTGATGAGCGAATCGTCGATCTGTTCCAGACGCTGCTCGAGGCTGCGAGGACCGCGCTGCGCGAGGTTGCCGACGTGCTCGGCCCTCCCGGGTCTGCAGACCCCGAGAACGTGGCCGATGCCGCACGCCTGCTCGGTGAATATGCCGTCGGCTTCCGCGATGTCGAACGAGATGCGCAGGATCTCGCTCGCGAACTCGAGGACGAGATCCTCCTCCTCTCTCCGCACTAGTGCGCACCGCTGCGCCACCCGAGCACGGAGAGCGTGTCTAGAGCGCGGGCGTCAGCGTTGCGTCGGAACCGAGGCGGTGCAGCAGCCTCGTCCTGCGCTCGATCGCCTCGGCATCGGTGGGCAGCTTCCAGAGATACACGTGCTCCGTCGGTGCGTAGGCGAAGAGACTCGCCGAGGTGTGGATCTCGATCGCGTCGACGTGCCGGCCGAAGAGGTCGGGTCCGGTGTTGGCCGAGATTCGCGCGATGGCGCCGAGCGACTCGCCGGACTCGGTCGACAGGATGCGCCCGATGTGCGGGTCGCGGAGGCCGCCGGCGAGGAGCCGGCGCAGGGGCGCCGGGTCGCTGCCGTGCAGGTTCGGCCAGCAGACCTTGCAGCTTCGCACGTCGGTGAGCTGTCTCGCCTCTTCCCTCGTGAACAGGCCCGGCATCGCAAGCCGGTAGCGCGGGTCGGCCGCCAGGCGCGCACGACGGGCATCCGTCCACTGCGCGCGGCGGTCGAGGTGCGGCTCGATCATGCTGCACTCGAGCCGGTGCAGCACGCGGTCGCGCGGCGACTCGGGGCGGGTCACGGCGAACTCGGCGCCTCTCGCGAACGCCTCGCGCAGGGCTTCGAACTCGTCGGCCGCGATCCGATCGACCAGCGCATCCAGCTCGTGTGATCCCATGGCGTGCGAGCTCCCTCCAGGGTGCGGCTGCGGCATCCGTTCGACCATCGGATGCCGCGATGAGCCGAATCTAGCGGCCGGTCGCCGTCGACGCCGGTAGCGCCACGACCACACGATGCGAAGCCCGACGATCGGATGTTGACAGCATCCGCCGTGTGCGAGTAGTAC
>DASUVU010000344.1:0-2713 GCA_036378815.1 Agromyces sp.
TGCGAGCACCGAGTACGCGTGTCCCAGGCGCTCGAGCCACCAGTCCGTGCGCTCGGGCGTGGCCGCGTATCGGGTGAGCAGCTCCGGGTCGGGCAGGACCCGGCCGACCGGGATCGACCCGTCGACGGGCACGAGCGGCGAGCGCGTGATATCCGCCGCCAGCAGCGACGCCGTGCCAAGTCCGCAGTCGTAGTCGAGATCGGCGACGGATGCCGCGAGCTGCGCGCCCATCGCGAGGCCCACGCTCGTATCGAGCGCACTCGACACGACCACCGGCAGCCCGGCCCGCGCGATGATTCCGAGTGCCCGGTGGATGCCGCCGAGCGGCTGCGCCTTGATCACGAGCAGGTCGGCGGCGCCCGCCTCGGCGACGGCCAGCGGGTCATCCGCTCGGCGAACGCTCTCGTCGGCCGCGATCGGGATGCCCATGTACTTCGTGCGCCGCCGGATCTCGGCGAGCTCGTCGACGGTCGCACACGGCTGCTCGACGTACTCGAGGTCGAACGGCGCGAGGGCGTGGATCGCGTGCTCGGCCTCGTCGATGTTCCAACCGCCGTTCGCGTCGATGCGGACGCGTCCCTCGGGCCCGAGCGCCTCGCGCACGGCGCGGACACGTGCGACATCCTCGGAGAGCGGGCAGTCGCCTCCCGCCACCTTGACCTTGGCGGTGCGGCAGCCCGGGAACCGCGCGAGCACGGCGCCCACGCTGTCGGCGTCGACGCCCGGCACCGTCGCGTTCACGCGGATGCGGTCGCGCAGGGCGGGCGGCGGTGCGCTCCACCCGTAGTCGATCGCCGCAGCGAGCCACGCGGATGCCTCGTGGTCGTCGTACTCCGCGAAGGGCGAGAACTCGGTCCAGCCCTCGGGGCCCTCGAAGAGCATCGCCTCCCGCACCTCGATGCCGCGGAACCGCGTCACGAGCGGAAGGGCGACGACGCGGGCCGTGGCGGCGAGGTCCGCGAGCGGAGGCAGGGGCACGGGAGGCGGGGGCACGGCGTCGTCGGTCACGCGTCCATCGTGTCATCCCGACGCCAGCGCGGGGCCTTCCCGACGCTCCGGCTCGAAAACGTATGAGAATCCTGGTCATGGCTCGTCTGGGGCCCGCATGATGCGGATTCTCATGCGTTTTCGGTCGCCGAGCGGATGCCGCAGCAGTGCGCGGCTCGCTCTGTTAGTGTGGGCCGACTTGGGGGTGCGCAATGCCAGACGATCTCGCCACACTCGGCGTCGAGGCCGAAGACGTGCAGCCCGAGTCGACGGGCCGCAACGTGGCGATCGGCACGGTCGGCCTGGTCCTCGTCATCGCGGGGCTCGTGCCGCTCGCGATCGGGGCGATCTGGGTCGGCTCGTACGTCTGGGCGGCCATGGCATCGCTCGTCATGGGCGGCCCGGCGCCGCAGTCCGGCCTCTGAGGCGAGCGCTGATCGGGGCCGAATAGGCTGGGGGCATGGCGCGCGAGGTCTCCGAACTGTTCGATGCGAACGAGTGGGCGGATGCCGCGGCATCGGTCACCGGCTCATCCGGTTTCACCGACATCACCTACCACCGTTCGACCGACGGGCGCATCGCGCGCATCGCGTTCGACCGCCCCGACGTGCGCAACGCGTTCCGCCCGCACACGGTCGACGAGCTCTACCGCGCCCTCGAGGACGCCCGCACCGACCCACGTATCGGCGTGGTGCTGCTCACCGGCAACGGCCCGAGCGAGAAGGACGGCGGCTGGGCGTTCTGCTCGGGCGGCGACCAGCGGATACGCGGCCGCGACGGGTACAAGTACTCCGACGCCGAGACGGCGATCGTCGACGGGGAGGTCGGTCCGCACGGCGAGCACGGTCGCCACACCGCCGTCGGGCGCCTGCACATCCTCGAGGTGCAGCGACTCATCCGGTTCATGCCGAAGGTCGTCATCGCGGTCGTGCCGGGCTGGGCGGCCGGCGGCGGACACTCGTTGCACGTCGTGTGCGACCTCACGATCGCGAGCAGGGAGCACGGCCGCTTCAAGCAGACGGATGCCGATGTCGGCAGTTTCGACGCCGGGTACGGGTCGGCGTACTTCGCGCGCCAGATCGGGCAGAAGTTCGCCCGCGAGGTGTTCTTCCTCGCCGAGGAGTACTCCGCCGAGCGCGCGTACGACATGGGCGCCGTGAACCGCGTGGTGCCGCACGCCGAGCTCGAGCGCGAGGCCCTGGCGATGGCGCGCACGGTCCTCACCAAGTCGCCGACCGCGATCCGCATGCTGAAGTTCGCGTTCAACGCGGTCGACGACGGCATGGTGGGGCAGCAGGTGTTCGCCGGCGAGGCTACTCGGCTCGCCTACGGCACCGACGAGGCCGTCGAGGGTCGCGACGCGTTCCTCGAGAAGCGCGACCCCGATTGGGGTCCCTACCCCTGGCACTACTGACCGGGCACGTTTCGATGAAACCCTTCGTGCAGGTGTCGGCGGCGGATGTGCCCGAGCTGACCGCGGCGCTCCGGACCGCACTCGACGGCGGGCCCGCCGTGTGGCCCGTGCCCGCGTCCACGGGTGATCCGTCACCGACGCGGGAGGTCGGCGACGGAGTCGCCCTCGTCGTCGAGACGAGCGGATCGACGGATGCCCCGAAGCGCGTGCTGCTCTCGGCCGACGCGCTGCGCGCCGGCGCCGCAGCGACCGAGGCTGCGCTGAGCGGCCCGGGGCAATGGCTCCTCGCGCTGCCGGCGCACTACATCGCGG
>DASUVU010000345.1:0-4691 GCA_036378815.1 Agromyces sp.
GACGTCGACGGGCGTCGATGCCGCGGCCGCCGAGGCGACCGCCGCCTCGACCGCCGGGTCCAGCGTCTCGTAGTCGGGCATGAGCAGCATCGCGCCGGTGATGATCGTGGGCCCGTCGGCGCCCTCGGCGGCGGGGAGCTCGGTGGTGAACACGTAACTCAGGCCGCCCTGGTCGGTGAAGCTTCGGGACACCGCGCGGACGCCGTCGACCGTCGATCGCTCAACGGTGTCGGGGACGGTGCGCGATCCGAGGGGTGCTGCGCTGGGGTCGTCGAGGATCGCGGCGAGCTCGGGGTCGGCGAGCACCAGCGCGGCGAGCCGGGCGAGTTCCTCGGCGGTGCCGACGTTCTCGTCGGAGAGCCCGGTCGCGTCGTCGACGCGTGTGGCGGCGAATCCCTGCTCGGCCAGCCACGTGTTGGCGGCCTCGACGTACGGACGGACGCCGCCGAACGCCCACCTCACGAGCGTGTCGGCGTGGTTGTTGCTCGATGCGATCAGCACGGCACGGACGACGTCGCGCTGGCTCCACGTCTGGCCGGGCAGCACGGGCAGCGTGCGCGACCCTTCGCCCGAGTACCGGAGGTAATCGGTGTAGTCATCGGGTCCGATGGTGATCGACGGGCCGCTCGCGCCCGCCGAGAGGGGGAGGGACTCGAGGGTGACGAGGAGGGCGACGAGCTTGGCGGCTCCGCCGATCGGCACCGCGTCGGGATCACCCGCGACGGCGACGATCTCACTCTCGCCGTCGTCGCCCACGACGGCCAGTGCGCTGGCGCCGACCTCGGGCAGGACGATCGCCGGGACCTCGGACCCGTCGGAGGCGGCGGGCTCCAGGCGGACATCGACGTGGGGGAGCGGGCCGAGCAGCATCGCGGGGCCGTAGACGCCGATGCCGAGGATCGCGAGCGCGCCGACGACGATGCCGATGACTCGGCCGGGGGAGGACATGGAGATCAGCGTAACCCGGAGGGCGTCACGCCCAGCCCAGCTCGTGCAGCCGGTCGTCGTCGATGCCGTAGAAGTGCGCGATCTCATGCACGAGCGTCACGTGGATCTCGTCGCGCAGCTGCCGTTCGTCGTCGCAGATGGCGAGCAGCGGCTCGCGGTAGAGGATGATCCGATCGGGCATCTCGCCGAGACCGTAGCGGTCGCGCTCGGTCAGGGCGTATCCGTCGTAGAGCCCGAGCAGGTCGAGCGACCCGTCCTCGGGGCGGTCTTCGACGACGAACACCAGGTTCTCGAGTCCGTCCACCATGTCATCGGGCAGCTGGTCGAGCTCGTCGACGACGATCGCCTCGAACGCCTCGGCATCGAGTTGCACGGGCAGCTCCGATCGGGCCTGGAGAAGCACTTGGGGTGAGTGACGGGACTTGAACCCGCGACATCCGCGACCACAACGCGGCGCTCTACCAGCTGAGCTACACCCACCATGTGCCGATCGCCGAGACGATCTGACAACTCATAGAGACTACTACACCTTGGTGTCGAACTCGTCCACGACGGCGGCTGCGAGGGTCTGCAGCTCCTGGCTCGTCGGACCCGGATCGGCGACGAAGATGGCGCGCCGATAGTAGTTCAGCTCACGGATGGACTCGAGGATGTCGGCGAGCGCGCGGTGCCCGCCGTTCTTGGTCGGCGCGTTGAAGTAGGCGCGAGGGTACCAGCGCTTGGCGAGCTCTTTGATGGAGGAGACATCGACGTTGCGGTAATGCAGGTGCGAGTCGAGTCGAGGCATGAACTTGGTGAGGAAGGCTCGGTCGGTGCCGATGGAGTTGCCGGCGAGTGGTGCCCGCTGCTCGTCGGGCACGTGCTTCAGCACGTACTCGAGCACCTGGTACTCGGCCTCGGCGACGCTGACACCGTTCGGGATCTCTTCGATCAGCCCTGATTCGGTGTGCATGGCTCGAACGAACTCGCCCATCGACTCGAGTGCGCTCGCATCGGGCTTGATGACGATGTTGAGCCCGGCATCGACGGGGTTCAGGTCGTAGTCGGTGATGATGACGGCGATCTCGACGAGCTCGTCGACCTCGAGGTCGAGGCCGGTCATCTCGCAGTCGATCCAGACCAGCCGGTCGCTCGGGGTTGCCATGCGGCGAGTCTACCGGGGCCGTGCGACACGCCTGCGGTCGCGGGTGCGTCGCTGGCCCCCCCGGAGAGATTCGAACTCCCGACCAAGTGGGTAGAAACCACGTGCTCTGTCCTCTGAGCTACGGGGGGTTGGCGGATCGACGCAGGATCAGCATAGCGATCGAGCGTCGGAGAACGGCGTGCTCGACCCTCCGGCGCTGTGCGCGCGTATTCAGCCGTCGGTCGGCAGTTCGGCGTCTTCGTCGGATCGCCCGGCCGCGACATCCAGGGGCCGATCACGAACGGCGAGCGCGACGAGCGGGAAGATGAGCACAGACAGCATTCCTGCACCGACGAGGGCGGCTGCCGAACCCGGCGTGAGCTCGCCGCGCTCGACGCCGATGGCGGTGACGGCGACGATGATCGGAAGCCCGGTGGCACCGAACAGCCCGATGGCGACTCGGTCGCGCCGACTCGATCCCGACGGCGCGGCGAGCATCGCGGGGATGCCGCGGACGACGAGCAGCAGCACGAGGAACGCCGGGACGATTGCCACTGTCGCCGGGTGCTCGACCAGTGATTCGAGATCGAACGTGACGCCCGTGTAGATGAAGAAGATGGGAACGAAGAACCCGTACCCGAGGCCCTCGATCTTGCCCTCCAGGATCTCGACGTCGTGTGCGGGCGCGCCCGACATGAGCAGTCTCGCGAGCACGCCGGCGGTGAACGCGCCGAGCAGCAGGTCGAGCTCAAGCACGAGGCTGAGCGCGACGAGCGCCGCAAGCACGAGCACGAGCAGCCGCACGCCGAACTGGCCGCTGGTGTGCAGGGTCGCGCTGACCAGGCGGTACGCGTACCGCCCCGCGCCCCGCGCCGCGAGCCAGATCGCGCCGCCCGCGACCACGGCGAAGCCGGTCAGCACGAGGGCCGACGTGAGTGGCGACCGTCCGCTGAGGAAGAGCGAGATCGCCAGGAGCGGCGCGAACTCGCCAACCGCCCCGAGCGCGAGCACCGCCACCCCGAAGGGGGTGCGCAGATCGCCCGTGTCGCGCAGGATCGGCATGATCGTTCCGAGTGCCGTGGAGGTGAGGCAGACGGCGACGAACGCCGCCTCGATCAGGTGCGGGGAGATCAGTGCGGCGATGCCGAATCCGGCGGCGAGTGAGATCACCCATCCGATGGCCGCCCGACGAATCGGTCGACCGCGGACCGTGCGGAAGTCCACCTCGTTGCCCGCCATGAAGAACAGCATCGCGAGGCCGAACTCCGAGAGGAAGGCGGCGAACTCGTCGGGCACGACCCAACCGAGCACCGCCGGTCCGAGCACGAGTCCGAGCAGGATCTCGAAGACCACGAGCGGGGTCGCGAACCACCGGCCGACGGCCTTCACGAGCAGTGGCGCAGCGACCGCGATCGCGGGAATGAGCACCAGCGTCCCGGCCGAGACCTCCACGTCGCACCCCCGCCCGCGTGCACCTCCACGCCTCTGTGCGCGATGCTATCGGAGCGTGTCGCTGCGTCGTGGTCGGATGACGCACCTCGGCGTTTCATCCACGAAACCTGAGCGGGGTATCGTCATGGCATGCGAGACCTGCAGGCGAGAATCATCGAGGACCTCAACGTGAGCCCGGTCATCGATCCCGAGGAGCAGGTGCGCACGAGGGTCGACTTCCTGAAGGCCTATCTGCGCACGACCGGGGCCGCCGGCCTCGTGCTCGGGATCAGTGGCGGGCAGGACTCGACGCTGGCGGGAATGCTGTGCCGTCACGCCGTGGAGGAGCTCGCCGCCGAGGGTGAGCCCGTGCGGTTCGTCGCGGTGCGGCTTCCGTACGGCGTGCAGCACGACGAGGCGGATGCGCAACTCGCGCTCGCCTACATCCGGCCGCAGGAGACGGTCGGGTTCAACATCAAGGATCCCGTCGACGAACTCGCCGAGGAGTATGGCGAGGCGACCGGCGTCGCCCTCAGCGACTTCGGCAAGGGCAACGTGAAGGCGCGCATGCGCATGATCGCGCAGTACGCGATCGCCGGTGAGGGCAGGCTCCTCGTCGTCGGCACCGATCACGCCGCCGAAGCGGTGACGGGCTTCTTCACGAAGTACGGTGACGGCGGCGCCGACATCCTCCCGCTCACAGGCCTCACGAAGCGACAGGGTCGGATGCTGCTGCGGTACCTCGAGGCGCCCGAGCAGTTGAACCTGAAGGTGCCGACGGCCGACCTGCTCGACCACGATCCCGGGCAGTCCGATGAGGCGAACCTCGGTTTGAAGTACCACGACATCGACGCCTACCTCGAGGGCGGGGAGATCGACCCCGCCGTCGCCGAGCGAATCGAGCAGCGCTACCTCCAGACGCGGCACAAGCGCACCGCGCCGGTGTCGATGTTCGACGACTGGTGGATCTGACCGGCTCAGGCGCGGGCGTCGTCCAGGGTCGGCGTGGGGGCGGTATCGGTTGAAGGCTGCGGCGCGGCGAGTGCGGACGTGTCGCTGTAACGTTCGTGGTGCTGCTCGGCGACCCAGGCGTCCTGCGCCGCGACCACGGCCTGTTCGGGCTCTCGCGGCTGCGAACGCCAGCGGACGAGATCGTTCTGGAACTCCTTCCGAGTTCGCGAGGGTCGAC
>DASUVU010000346.1:0-2579 GCA_036378815.1 Agromyces sp.
GGAGGCGATCCGGTCACGAACCCAACTTTCTCACCAGGTGGCTGGCAGCTCGGGCGCCGGAGCGCCGGATGGAACCGTCCGATACTTCTTCAGCACCTGACTCATCACCTGCTGGAAGACAGGAGCCGATGCGGCGGACGAGTTCATCTTAACGGGATTCATGATGCTCACCGAAACGACGAACTGCGGATCGTCGGCCGGCGCGAACCCCGACACCGAGACGAGGTAGCCGCTCAGGTACCCGCCGTTGCCGTCGGGAACCTGCGCCGTGCCCGTCTTCGCCGCGACCCGGTAGCCGGGGATCTCCCACTCGTCGGCGAGCCACCCCTCGAGGTACACGCGCTCGAGCATGGCGGACGTCTGGTTCGCGGCATCCTTCGAGATCACGCGGGTGCCGACGGTCCCGTCCGCGTCGTCGGCGGCACCGACCGCGTCGTCACCGGCCTGGCCCGCGCAACCGTCGACGAGCTGCACCGGCATCCGCACCCCTCCGTTGGCGATGGTCTGGTAGACGCTCGCCATCTGCAGCGCCGTGACCGTGAGGCCCTGGCCGAACATGGTCGCGTACTGGGTCTGGTTGTCCCAGGCCTCGGGGCCGCCGTGCAGGTCGCCCGGCTCCTCGCCGGGGAACCCCACCTCCGTCACGTCGCCGAGCCCGAACCGCTGCATGTACTCGTACCTCTGCTGGTCGGTGAGCCGCTCGCCGAACCTCGACATCCCCGTGTTGGACGAATCGATGAGCACGCCCGTGAGCGTGTAGGGCGTGTCCTCGTGGTAGAAGCTGTCGGTGATGTCGGCGCCGTTCGGCGGGAGGTACTGGTAACCCGAGATGATCTGGCTGAGCGCGTCGGCCTTGCCCGCGTCGATGACGGATGCCGCGGTGAGCGACTTGAACGTCGATCCGGGCTCGTACGGGGCCGTGAACGCGCGCGAGCCGCGGTTGCCCTCGGCGGTTCCGGTCGGATCGTTCGGATCGATGGTCGGCACGTCGGCCACCGCGAGGAGGCGTCCGGTCTTCGCCTCCATGACGGTCACGGTCGCCCAGTCGGCGCCCGTCGCCTGCACCTGGGCCTCCGCGATGCGCTGGACCATCCACTGCAGGTCGGCGTCGATCGTGAGGCGCAACGTGCCACCATCGCGCGCCTGCTCGTGCACGACCTGCGTGCCCGGGATCTGCACCCAGTCCTCGAGGCTGTGCATCCAACTCATCTCGCCGTTGCGCCCCGCAAGGCATGCGTCCTCCGAGAGCTCCAGGCCGGCCAGCGGTTCCCCGTCGTCGGCCTGGACGAAGCCGAGCAGGTTGCCGGCCACCGCGCCGTTCGGGTAGGTCCGGCTCGGATGCGGGTAGGGCACGACCCACGGGATGTCGAGCTCCTTCACCTTCTCGTAGGTCGCCGTGTCGACGAGCTTCGCGACGTACGCGAAGTCGGACTCGGGGTTGTCGGCGAGGGCCGCCGCGACGATGCCCTGCACCTGTTCGCCGGTGAGCCCCAGAACCGACCCGAGCTCTGCGGCCGTCTGCTCGAGCGGGATGTCGACCGACTTGGACGAGCCGGGATCGACCGGGTCGGGCTCGTGCCGCGTGATGGGCCCCGCTGCCGCGTTCTTCGGTGACAGCGCGATGTCGTAGCGCATGACGGTGTCGGCCAGCACCGTGCCGTTGGCGTCGACGATGTCGCCTCGAGCGCCGTAGACCGGCACCGTCACCGACCGCCGACCCTCGGCCTCGGCGCTGAGCTCGGCCGCTCGCACCACCTGGAGGTCGACGAGGCGCACGACGAAGACGCCGACCAGGGCGAGCAGCATGATCGCTGCGAGGACGATCCTGCGCATCGGGTGCCTGGTCGTCGTGCGGTTCATCTGGTCCTTCCAGCTCGGCGGGTCAGTGCGTCGCAGGGGTGGGCAGGCCGTCCGACGGCGGCGGGACCACCGGGGGCGCCTCGGGCGCTGCGGCCTGCGCGTCGGCCGATGCTCCCCCGTTCGGAGTCTGCTCCGCCGCCTGCTCGGTGACGGGCGGCACGCCGTCGAGCAGGGCATTCGGCACGAGCGGGGCGGATGCCGCAGCGCCGCCGTGCGCGGGCGTCGGCTCGCCGAGCACGGCGCTGTCGGAGAGCCGCAGGTACACCGGGCTCGTGTTGGGCACCATCCCGAGGGCCTCCGCGTTCATGGCGAGGTACTGCGGGGACTGCACGCGATCGAGGTCCTCGGAGAGCTTCTGCTCCTCCCGCGCCAGTGCCGCCTGACGGACCTGGTAGCCGTCGATCTCGTAGGCGCCCTGGGCGACCGCGATCGAGAGGAGCAACTGGGCGATCACGATCACGGCGACGCCGCCGAGCGCCACGATCGCATAGACGAGTCTCGGCTTGGCGCGACGTTGCCCCGGTTCGGGTGCGGGCGTGAGCCGTCGCTGCGGCTTCGGCGCAATCGGGCGAGGTTCGGGAAGGGATCGGGCCGGCAGCGCGGTCACGACGGCCTCCTCACTCGTTCGGCGGCGCGCAGCCGCACCGGCTTGGCACGCGGGTTCTCCGCCTGCTCGGATTCGCTCGCCAGCTCGGCGCCCCGGACGAGGAGGCGGAACT
>DASUVU010000347.1:0-2565 GCA_036378815.1 Agromyces sp.
CGGTGGGACGCGCTCGCGGGGTTCAAGGCTTCCGAAGACCAGGGCACGGATGTCGCATCCGAGGCCTCCCAGCAGAGAGATTGAGAGAGCATCATGGCCGTTCCCAAGCGGAGGAAGTCACGCGCCAACACCCACGCGCGCCGTTCACAGTGGAAGGCCGAGGCCCCCACGCTCGTCAAGACCGTCGAGAACGGCAAGGTGACCTACAGCCTCCCGCACCGCGCGAAGGTCGTCGAGGACTCCGCGGGTACCCCGCTCTTCCTCGAGTACAAGGGCCGCAAGGTCGCCGACGTCTAGTCGGAACGAACCTGGCATCCGACCGGTCGTGACGCCAACGGGGCGCAGGCAAGCCGAACCCTCGGCTCACCCGGACCACATGCTCGACGACCTGCAGCGAACCCTGCAGGTCGATGTGGATCCTGCGCTGCTCCAGCTGGCGCTCACGCACCGGTCGTTCGCGTACGAGAACGGCGGCATCCCCACCAACGAACGCCTCGAGTTCCTCGGCGACTCGATCCTAGGGCAGGCCGTCACCGTCAAGCTGTTCCGAGACCACCCCGACCTCGATGAGGGCGAGCTCGCGAAGCGGCGGGCGAGCCTCGTCTCGAGTGTCGCCCTCGCCGAGATCGGTCGATCCATCGGACTGGGTCCGCACATCCGCCTCGGGCGGGGCGAGACCATGACGGGCGGGGCCGACAAGCCGTCGATCCTCGCCGACACGGTCGAGGCCATCATCGGTGCGGTCTACCTCGACGCGGGCGGCGACGCCGCCACCGAGTTCGTGCTTCGACTGATCACGCCCCTCATGCGCGATCCCGAGCGGTTCGGCGCCGCGATGGACCCGAAGACGAGCCTGCAGGAGATCGCCGCTCGCCGCAGCGCGCCGCCACCGATCTACACGGTCACCGAGAGCGGCCCCGATCACAACAAGCACTTCGTCGCGACCGTCTCGGTCGGCGACCTCGTGCAGGCCTCGGGCGAGGGTTCGAGCAAGAAGCAGGCCGAGATGGCCGCCGCGCTCGAGGCGTGGACGACGCTGAGCGCGCGCTGACGTGCCCGAGCTCCCCGAGGTCGAGGTCGTCCGTTCCGGACTCGCGCCCGCAGTGACGGGTGCGCGGGTGGCGGCCGTCGACGTGCTCGACGAGCGCGCCCTCACACGACACGCCGCGGCATCCGGCGACTTCGAAGCGCTCGTCACCGGAGTCCGCATCGAGGCCGCAGTGCGGCGCGGCAAGTTCCTCTGGCTGCCGATCGGCGACGATCGCGCCATCGTCGGACACCTCGGGATGAGCGGTCAGTTGCTGCTGCGCACGCCCGATCATCCCGGTGACGACCGGCACGCGCGGGTGCGGCTGCATCTCGACCATCCCACCCAGGGCGAGCTCCGAGTGGACTTCGTCGACCAGCGCACCTTCGGGTCGCTCGCCGTGGATCGCCTCGTTCCCACCGCCGACGGCGAGGTCGCCGGATTCTCGGCCGGCGTGACGGGCGCGTGGGCGAGGTCGATCCCCGCGCAGGTCGCCCACATCGGGCGCGACCCGCTTGATCCCGCGTTCTCCGATCGACGATTCCTCGATGCGCTCGGCAAGCGCTCGTCGGCGGTGAAGCGCGTCCTCCTCGACCAGAACCTCGTCAGCGGCATCGGCAACATCTACGCCGACGAGGCGCTGTGGGCCGCGCGCCTGCACGGCGAGCAGCCGGCGTCGTCCATCCCACGGCGTCGCGCGCGCGAACTGCTGGCCGCGACGCGTGAGGTGCTCGAGCGAGCTCTCGCCGAGGGCGGGACGAGCTTCGACGAGCAGTACGTGAACGTGAACGGCGCATCGGGGTACTTCGCGCACTCGCTCAATGCCTACGGGCGCACGGGGCTTCCCTGCCCGCGCTGCGGTACGCCGATGGTGCGCGAGACGTTCATGAACCGTTCGTCGCACCGGTGCCCGCGCTGCCAGCGGCTCCGGATGCCTCGCCCGACGCCGGCCGCTGCCACGTCGACTCCAGCGCGAACGGACGGAACCCCAGCGCCACGTTGATGGCGAGCATGTGCTCGTTCTCGTCGGCGTTCCACGTGTAGATGCGATCGCGTGACGGATCGGCCTCGGCGAGCGCGACCAGGTTGGCGAGCTTCAGCCGCATCCCCAGCTGGTGTCCGCGGTGCGGCTCGAGCACGATCGTGTCCCACTGCTCGACCGCCGGCGAGTCGGGAAGCAGCGACAGCTCGGTGAACCCGGCGACCTCGCCGTCGGGGGCGACCGCGACGACGTTGAGATGCGTGCGGCCCGCCTCGCGGGCGCGGCGTTCGCCGTCGCGGATGCGCGACGCGTTCCACTGCTCGAGCCCCCACGCGATCGCGCCCGCCGGCGGGTCGATCGACAAGCGCCCGTGCGCGATCGCGAGCGAGTCGATGAGGTCGTCGGGGGCCGCGTCCTGCCAGGACACCAGCCGGTATCGGTCGGACACCTGCTCGAGCGCGGCGCCCAGGAGTCGCCGGAATTCGTCGCCCCGACCGGCGACATCCATGGCGCTCACCCGATACAGCTGGCCGAGCGCATAGTCGTGCGCGAGCGC
>DASUVU010000348.1:0-3463 GCA_036378815.1 Agromyces sp.
CGCCGCGGGGCCGCCCGCACCCACACTCACACCCACACCGAGTCGCCCGACTTTGGCGAAAATCGGGCAACTCGGCCGGGCGCCCGAAAATGAGTCGCCCGAATCTCGCGAGAATTGGGCGACTCGATTGAGTGCGGCCGCGTCTCGGTAGACAGTGCCACGGATGCCGCGGCGGGATCAGTCGACCGCGAACCGCTCGTCGAGCCATCGGATGAGGTCCTCGCGGACCTCCGCCCGGTTCAGCTCGTTGAAGAGCTCGTGGCGTGCGTCGTCGTAGACGATGAGCGTCGCATCGACGAGATGCGCACGCCGGCGGTAGTCCTTCAGCAGCGCCCGAACGCTGCGCGGGCCCCCGACCGGGTCGTCCGTGCCGACGAGCAGGAGCAACGGCAGCTCGCTCGGGATCCGCTTCGACGGGCGGGTCATCATCGTGAACGCCTGCGGCCATCCGTAGAGTTCCTGCAGCGGACGGGCGGTCGTGTACGGGTCGGCCATGAAGTCGGCCGGCACCTGCGGATCGCGGCTCAGCCACTCGACGGGCGTGCCGCCGGCACGCGCGAATCGCCGGTTGAGCTTGCCGGTGTTCGTGTACCCGAGTTGGAGCCAGGCCGTGCTGGCGAGCACGACGCCGTCGTAGGCCTCCGGGCGCCGGTTGACGAGGTGCTGCGTGATGAACGATCCCCACGAGTGACCGATGATGACGAGCGGCACCTCATCGCCCTCTTCGGCCCGGATCACGTCGGTGAAGCGCGCAACGGCGTCGAACGCGGCACGCATGCCACCGGGCCCCGGACGCCCCATCCGGTCGAGGTCGCCACCGTGCTGCTCGAAGCCCGTCTGGCCGTGGCCACGGTGATCGTCGGCCCACACCGAATAGCCCGCCGCGTTCAACGCCTCGATGAGCTCGCGGTACCGTCCGATGTGCTCGCCGACGCCGTGGGAGAGCTGGATGACGGCGCTCGCGTCGGGCACGCGCCACGACTCGTAGTGGATGCGCACGCCGTACGCATCGGTGAAGGTCGGCATGCGCTCCATCCTTGCATTCGGGCGGCGGACATTCCCCGAGGGAATTAGTTAGCCACACTAATTTGTTACACTAAGCATCATGACGGATGCCACCACATCGACCCTGCCCGCACGGGCCGCCCCCGCGGCATCCGCTCATCGTCGCACCCTCGCCGAGCAGAGCAGCGAGCTGCGCATCGCGGTCATGCGGCTCTCCCGCCGCCTGCGCCAGGAACGCACCGAGACCGAGCTCAGCGGCTCGCAGATGTCGACCCTCGGTTGGATCTCGACCGAGGGCCCGCTCACGATCGGGCGACTCGCCGAACTCGAGCGCGTGACGGCGCCGTCGATGAACCGCACGGTGAACTGGCTCGTCGACGCCGGCTACGCGACGCGTTCGACCGACGACGACGACCGCCGCAAGGTGCTCGTGACGACCACCGAGTCCGGCGAGGCCATCATCCGCGAGACGCGACGCCGCCGCGACGCGTGGCTCGCCAAGCGCTTCGCCGCCCTCGACCCGGCGGAACGACAGGTCCTCGTCGAGGCCACGACCATCCTCGGGAGGATCATCGACCAGTGAGTGCCATGTTCCGCTCCCTCGCGATCCGCAACTACCGCATCTGGTTCATCGGCGCCCTCGTCTCGAACGTCGGCACCTGGATGCAGGCCACCGCCCAGAACTGGGTGGTGCTCACCGAACTCACCGACAACGACGCGCTCGCCGTCGGCATCACGATGGCCCTGCAGTTCGCGCCGCAGCTGCTGCTCGTCCCCGTGACCGGGCTCATCGCCGACCGCTTCGACCGCCGCAAGACCCTCGCCGCCACGCAGACCACCCTCGCGCTGCTCGGGCTCGCGCTCGGCCTGCTGCTCGTGTTCGGACACGCCGAGCTGTGGCACCTCTACGTCTTCGCCCTGCTGCTCGGGATCGTGAACGCCGTCGACGCGCCGGTGCGCCAGGCGTTCGTCTCCGACGTCGTGTCGAGCGCGAACATGTCGAACGCCGTCGCGCTGAACTCGGCCTCGTTCAACACCGCCCGGCTGATCGGCCCGGCCGTCGCGGGCGTCCTCATCGTGCTGGTCGGCTCGGGGTGGGTCTTCATCCTCAACGCCCTCACCTTCGTCGCGATGCTGGTCGCCCTGGCGATGCTCCGTCGAGACCAGTTGCATCGGATGCCGCGAGCCCCGCGTGCCCGCGGGCAGTTCGTCGCCGGGTTCCGCTACGTCTCGAGGCGTCCCGACCTCGTCGTGGTCTTCGTGATCGTGTTCCTCATCGGCGCGTTCGGCATGAACTTCCCCATCTTCGCCTCGACCATGGCCGTCGAGTTCGGCCGGGGCGCCGGCGAGTACGGCCTGCTCTCGTCGATCCTCGCGATCGGCTCCCTCACGGGGGCGCTGCTGGCCGCGCGGCGCGAGCGGGCGCGCATGCGCGTGATCATCGCGGCATCCGGATTCTTCGCTGCGGCGGCGCTCATCGCCGCTCTGATGCCGACGTTCTGGACGTTCGCCGCATCGACGATCCTGCTCGGCTTCGCGACGGTCACGATCCTCACGACGGCGAACGGCTACGTGCAGACGACGACCGAGATCGGGCTGCGCGGGCGCGTGCTGGCGCTGTACATGGCCGTGATGATGGGCGGCACGCCGATCGGCGCACCCATCGTCGGCGCCGTGGTCGACGCGTTGGGTCCGCGCTGGGGGCTCGGTGTGGCATCCCTGGCCGCGGCCATCGCCGCGATCATCGGCCTGAGCTGGCTCGTCGTCGCTCGCGGCATGCGGGTCGGCCGGCATCCCGACGTGCGCTGGCGTCCGTCGGTGCGATTCGCGGATGCCCCGACCGCGGCCATCGCGGTCGAGCCGACGCGTTCCACCGAGGTCCTGCGCAGCACGCGGCTCGCGCCCGACCAGCAGGTGGAGCCGGCGCGGCGTCTCGAGCCCGCCGACTTCTCGGAGGAGATCGCGCTGACCACGCCGATCCCGCTTCCGACGCTTCCGCAACGCGACGCCGAAGAGGTCGGCACCGCGGCGCGGCCCTAGCCCGCGACCGGCACGCGCACGAGAGCGGGGACCTCCGCCGCAGCAGGTGGTGCGCCCACGAAGCGCGCCGTGTCCGACACGGCCGCGGTGAGCAGCGCAACGAGTCGGTCATCGGTGTCGACGACGCAGGCGCGCGCGATCCCGTCGACGGCGCCCGTCACGACGTCCCGGCACTGCCGGACATTCATCACGCCGCGACGGAGCGGACCGACCTCCTCGATGAATCGTGCGGCCCAGGCGTCGGCGGCGGGGGCGGCGCGGAGGGCGGCCTGCGCCACCTCGCGGGCCGCCGCGGCGTGCACGTTCCCATCGTGTTCGGCGAGGACCGACACCGCGACGTGCAGCCCCACCGCCTGCGACCGCTGACGCTCCTCTGCGGCGATTGGCAGCGCCGCGCTCGCGGCCCGCACGGCGAGCA
>DASUVU010000349.1:0-9062 GCA_036378815.1 Agromyces sp.
GCGACGAGCGGAACCGCGTCGACGACGAGGAGCACCGCGCCCGCGCCGAGCAGGGCCGGTGCTGCGAACCCGATCGGCCGCGCGAGAGCGGTGGCCCGTTCGAGTGCGACGAGCGTGCCGACGAAGCCGAGCACGAGGACCATTCCGTGCACCTGCGGCAACCGCGCAGTGGTGATCGGAGCGGGCAGGTCGAGCAGGATCAACGCGGCATCGAGTCCGGCCACCAGCCCGACGGCCGCGGGAATCATCCACACTGCGCGCAACGGCAGGGGCGATGCGGTCCTCATCGGGCGACTCGCACCCGGAGGGTGCACTCCCCCGGCCCCGTGAAGGGCTCGAGCGCGGTGTCGGCGTCGTCCACCCCGAGCGAGTGCAGCGCACCATCGACCATGCCCAGGTGCACCGCGCAGACGACCTCGGGATTGCGCGCCGCCGCCTCGATGAGCGGACAGCGCCTGAGCAGCACCGTCTGCCCGTCGTCGAGCGGGTCGGGGGCGAACCCCTGCTCGCGCATGAGATCGACGATCGCGCCACGTGCCACGGTGGCATCCCTCGGAACCGGCCGATCGCGGTCCTCGGCCCGGTCGGCGATCAGTTCGCGCCCCCACTCTCGGCCGGCCTGGCGCGCGTCGCCGACGGGATCGGCGCTCGTGCGCATCACGGTCGCTGCGAGAACGCCCGCGAGGGGCGCGTAGGGGGTGGACGCGTCCCGTCGCACCGCCTGCCACAGCCAGGCGGGACGACCGCGTCCGGATGCCGCTGCGCGACGCCGGGTGACGAAGCCGTCGCGCTGCAGGCCCTCGAGATGACCGCGAACCGTGTTCGCGTGCAGTCCGGTGGCGACCACGAGCGCGGACAGCGACGCCGGCGCACGCTGCACTTCGAGGAGGCGGAGCAGACGTTCACGCGACGCCGAATGGATGCGACCGCTCGAGGCGCGTCGGGGCGGGAGGAACCCGTCGGCACGATCCGTCTGATTTTCCACGGTATTCAGTGTAATAAACTCTGCGCATGGCCGACATCCAGATCCACCGCAACCTCGAAGCCGCGACCGAGAACCCCGAAACCGCCCATGCCTGCGCGTGCGGCGAGCACGACGAGGCACTGCCCGAGCTCGACGTGCAGGCGATCCCCCACGCCGTGCGGCACGCCGCGATCTTCGGCGCGCTCGACGCCCTGCACCCGGGCAGCGGCATCGTGCTGTCAGCGACGCACGATCCCGTGCCGCTGCTCACGCAGCTCGCCGAGCGTCGTCCGGACTGGTTCGAGGTCGACTACCTGGCACGCGGGCCCGAGCGCTGGCGCATCCGGCTGCTTCGCCTCGCGAACGCCTGATCGGGGCCGCGACCCCGCGACGAGCGAGCAGACGGTGGGCCCTGCCGGGCTCGAACCGACGACATCCACGGTGTAAACGTGGCGCTCTACCAACTGAGCTAAAGGCCCCCACGCGGCAACTGATGCCCGCGCCGCGCGGCGCACGCCCATGTTATCGGAGTGTCCATAGACTCACGCCCATGGACGTGGTGTCGCGGCATCCGAGTCGCACCGCGAAGCCCGAGTACCGGTGGCCTGCCGTCGTCGCCCTGCTCGCCGCGCTCGCGCTCTATGCGTTCCTGCCGAACGAGCTCGTCGGCGGGCAGCGGTTCGTCGTGGTCGCGGCCGGCGTGGCGCTGCTGATCTCGCTCTCCGTCGTGAACCCCCACCGGCTGGTGCGCCAGACCAGGTGGTCGCGCATGATCTCGGTCGGCTTCGCGCTCGTGCTGGTGCTCGTCAACCAGGTCACCCTCGTCACCCTCGTGGCCAAGCTCGTCGCCGGGGGCCAGGATGCGCCCGGACTGCTGCTGGCCGCCCTGCAGGTCTGGGTGGCGAACGTCATCGGCTTCGCGCTGCTCTACTGGGAGCTGGACCGCGGCGGCCCGGTCGTGCGGACGAGCTGGGCCCGCATCGAGCTGCCACCGGCCGACCTGCGCTTCTCGCAGGACGAGGACGAGCAGACGATCGAGGAGGTCGCCAAGGGCTCCGCGGCGCGGATCGACTGGACGCCGCAGTTCATCGACTACCTCTACACGTCGTTGTCCAACTCCATGGCCTTCAGCGCCAGCGACGCGATGCCGCTCCGGCACAGGATGAAGGTGCTCATGGGCCTCCAGGCCTTCGGCGGCTTCGTCATCCTCGCGCTCGTGATCGCGCGGTCGGTGGGCATCCTCGATTGAGCGGATGCCGCGGCCTCCGTCAGCTCGACGAGAGCGCATCCCGGTACTGATCGAGCGACCGCGCCTCGCCCGGGCCGGTCGCGAAGCTGGCGCGCACGATCCCGCCGCTGACGACGAACGTCGCCCGGCTCGCGTGGCCGCGCCCGGGAAGGAACGCGCCGTAGGACATGGCGACCGCCCCGTGCGGCCAGAAGTCGGACAGCAGCGGGAAGCCGAAGCCCTGCTCCTCCGCCCACGCGCGGAGCGCGTGCTTCGAATCGACCGAGATCGCCACGAGCTCCGATCGGGCCGTGGCGAACAGGTCGGCGTTCTCGTGCAGCTCGCGCAACTCCCCCTGGCATACACGGGAGAAGGCGAGCGGGAAGAAGACGATCGTCACGGATGCCGCATCGCGGAGTCGGCTCAGCGACACGGGCCTGCCGAACTGGTTCGCCAGGGTGAATTCGGGCGCCGACGCGCCCGGTCGGAGGATGGTCATGTGTCGCCTTCCACTCGGTTCGGCGAGTGCGGGCACCCAGCCTAGCCCCGACACGGAAGGCATAGACTCAATAGGATGGCGTGGTGCCAGCCGACCGTGACCCGGTTCCTCGCGCGTGCGCACGCCCAGATATCCCGCAGGCATGATCTGCTGAAGAGAGAGGTCGAGTGTGACTGTCAACGACCAGGACCCGTACTCGGTCGAGGCGATGGACGCCGATCCCGAGGAGACATCGGAATGGGCCGAGTCGCTCGACGCACTCGTTGCTGCGAAGGGCCACCAGCGCGCTCGCGAGATCATGCTGAGCCTGCTGAAGCGCTCGAAGGAGCTGCACCTCGGCGTGCCGATGGTGCCGACCACCGACTACCTCAACACGATCGCGCCCGAGAACGAGCCCGAGTTCCCCGGCGACGAGGAGCTCGAGCGTCGGTATCGCGCCTGGATCCGGTGGAATGCCGCCGTGCTGGTGCACCGGGCGCAGCGGCCGGGTATCTCGGTCGGTGGCCACATCTCGACGTACGCGTCATCCGCTTCGCTGTATGAAGTGGGCTTCAACCACTTCTTCCGGGGTCAGGACCACCCCGGTGGTGGCGACCAGATCTTCTTCCAGGGCCACGCCTCCCCCGGCATGTACGCGCGCGCCTTCCTCGAGGGCCGCCTCGGCGTCGACCAGCTCGACGGCTTCCGCCAAGAGAAGTCGCACGCTCCCGACGGCCTGTCGTCGTACCCGCACCCGCGGCTCATGCCCGACTTCTGGCAGTTCCCGACCGTCTCGATGGGTCTCGGCCCGATCAACGCGATCTGGCAGGCGCAGGCGAACAAGTACCTGACGAACCGCGGCATCAAGGACACCTCCGACCAGCACGTGTGGGCGTTCCTCGGCGACGGCGAGATGGACGAGGTCGAGAGCCGTGGCCAGCTGCAGTTCGCGGCGAACGAGGGCCTCGACAACCTCACCTTCGTGATCAACTGCAACCTCCAGCGGCTCGACGGCCCGGTCCGGGGCAACGGCAAGATCATCCAGGAGCTCGAGAGCTTCTTCCGCGGCGCCGGCTGGAACGTCATCAAGGTCGTCTGGGGTCGCGAGTGGGACGACCTGCTCGCCCGCGACAACGACGGCGCGCTGCGCAACCTCATGAACGTCACGCCCGACGGCGACTACCAGACCTACAAGGCGGAGTCGGGCGCGTACGTGCGAGAGAACTTCTTCGGCCGCGACCCTCGCGCGCTCGAGCTCGTGAAGGACCTCACCGACGACCAGGTCTGGGGCCTGAAGCGCGGCGGTCACGACTACCGCAAGGTGTATGCGGCCTTCAAGGCGGCCATGGAGCACACGGGCCAGCCGACGGTCATCCTCGCGAAGACGATCAAGGGCTACGGACTGGGTCCGAGCTTCGAGGGACGCAACGCGACCCACCAGATGAAGAAGATGACGCTCGACAACCTCAAGACGTTCCGCGACACGATGCGCATCCCCATCTCCGACGCGCAGCTCGAGGAGAACCCGTACCTGCCGCCGTACTACCACCCGGGCGACCAGGACGAGGCGATCCAGTACATCCACGAGCGTCGCCGCGAGCTCGGCGGGTACCTGCCCGAGCGCCGTACGAACCACACGGCCATCACCCTGCCCGACGACTCGGCCTACGCGATCGCGAAGAAGGGCTCCGGCACGCAGGAGATCGCGACGACCATGGCGTTCGTCCGGAACCTGAAGGACCTCATGCGGGCGAAGGACTTCGGCAACCGCATCGTGCCGATCATCCCCGACGAGGCCCGCACGTTCGGCATGGACGCGTTCTTCCCGAACGCGAAGATCTACAACCCGAACGGCCAGCACTACACGTCGGTCGACCGCGAGCTGCTGCTCGCCTACAAAGAGAGCCCGCAGGGCCAGATGCTGCACGTCGGCATCAACGAGGCCGGTGCGGTGGCGGCGTTCACCGCGATCGGCACGTCGTACTCGACGCAGGGTGAACCGCTCATCCCGATCTACGTCTTCTACTCGATGTTCGGCTTCCAGCGCACCGGCGACGGCCTCTGGGCTGCCGGCGACCAGATGGCGCGCGGATTCCTCATCGGTGCGACCGCGGGTCGCACCACCCTGACGGGTGAAGGACTCCAGCACGCCGACGGACACTCGCTGCTGCTGGCCTCCACGAATCCCGCGGTGGTGTCGTACGACCCCGCCTATGGGTACGAGATCGGGCACATCGTGCGCTCGGGCCTCGATCGCATGTACGGCGGCAACCACCCCGATCCGAACGTCATGTACTACCTCACCGTGTACAACGAGCCGATCGTGCAGCCCGCCGAGCCAGAGGGCACCGACGTCGAGGGCATCGTCCGCGGCATCCACCGCCTCTCCGTGGGCGACGCGCAGGGTCCGAAGGCGCAGTTGCTCGCGTCGGGCGTGGCCGTGCCCTGGATCCTCGAGGCGCAGCACCTGCTCGCGCAGGACTGGGGCGTCTCGGCCGACGTCTGGTCGGTGACGAGCTGGACCGAGCTGCGGCGCGACGGTCTCGCCGTCGACGAGCACAACTTCCTGAATCCCGATGCCGAGCAGCGCACGCCCTACCTGACGCAGAAGCTGTCGGATGCCGCAGGGCCGTTCGTCGCCGTCTCGGACTACATGCACGCGGTACCCGACCAGATCCGCCCGTACGTGCCCGGCGAGTACGCGACCCTCGGCGCCGACGACTTCGGATTCTCGGACACGCGTCCGGCGGCTCGTCGCTTCTTCAAGATCGACGGACCGTCGGTCGTCGTGCGAACACTCGAGCTCCTCGCCGCCCGTGGGGAGGTCGATCGCTCGGCGCCCGCACAGGCGATCGAGAAGTACCGGCTCCACGACGTGAACGCAGGCACCACCGGAACGGCCGGCGGCGAAAGCTAACGGTAGACGAGGTGGCGACGAAGCCCAGGACCAAGACGGAGACCCTCGCGTGGCTACGGACCATCGCGGGTGAACTGTCGACCCAGACGCTGAAGCGCCTCGAAGACACCCTGCCCTGGTACGGCGACATGCCGCCGAGCCGTCGGTCCGCCGTCGGGCTGGTCGCACAGGCGGGAATCTCGTCGTTCATCGCCTGGTACGACGACCCCGGCTCGACCCCGTGGATCGCGGCCGACGTCTTCGGCGCGGCGCCCCGCGAACTCCTCCGCTCGGTGAGCCTGCAGCAGACCCTGCAGCTCATCCGCGTCGTGGTGGAGGTCGTCGAGGAGCGGGTCAAGAACGGCGGCGAAGAGCTGCGCGAGGCGATCCTGCTGTACTCCCGCGAGATCGCGTTCGCCGCGGCCGACGTCTACGCGCGCGCCGCGGAGGCGCGCGGGCTCTGGGATGCCCGCCTCGAGGCGCTCGTCGTCGACTCGATCCTCTCGGGCGAGTACGACGACGAGCTCCCGAGCCGTATCGCGGCCCTCGGCTGGCACGGTCACGGTGAGGTCGCGGTGCTCGTGGGCACGGCGCCGAAGCAGCTCGACGTCGACCAGGTGCGCCGCGCCGCCCGCCACATGCAGGCCGACGTCCTCATCGGAGTGCAGGGCAACCGGCTCGTGCTCGTCATCGGACGCTCCGACCCCCTCGACCGGGATGCCGAGGAAGCGACGGGCACCGCTCCGGCGCTGAGCTTCATCGAGATCGCGACCCAGCTCGAACCGCACTTCGGCTCAGGACACCTGGTCCTCGGCCACGAGGTGCCGAACCTCGTCGACGCATCCAAGAGCGCCAAGGCTGCGCTCGCCGGGTTCGCGGTCGCCAACTCCTGGCGGCACGCCCCTCGCCCCGTGCATGCCGACGACCTGCTGCCCGAGCGCGCCCTCGCCGGCGACCCCCTCGCCCGGGCGACGCTCGTGCACCGCATCTACCGGCCACTCCAGGCGCACTCCACCGAGCTGCTCACCACGCTGTGGAGCTACCTCGACAACGGGCGCTCGCTCGAGGCGACGGCACGCGAGCTGTTCGTGCACCCCAACACCGTGCGGTACCGGCTGAAGCGCGTCTCCGACGTCATCGGCTGGGACGCGACCGGCGCACGCGAGGCCCTCATCCTCCAGGCGGCGCTCATCATCGGATCGATGAGCGACCACGAGCATCAGCCGCGACGCCGTCCGAACTGAGGAACCCGCCCTCCAACGACCGGAGATTCATGTTGGCCACGCACAATGGTTCCGACAAGAGCTTGTCGGATCGACACACTCCCGGCTCGACGCTGATTGGCAGACTGGGAAGGTGATCGTCGTCGTCTGCCCTGGACAGGGCTCCCAGACCCCTGGATTCCTCTCCCCCTGGCTCGCCGACGAGTCCTACGCCGAGCACCTCTCCGCTCTCTCCGATGCCTCGGGTATCGACCTCGCGACCCATGGCACCGCCAGCGATGCCGACACCATCCGCGACACCGCGATCGCCCAGCCGCTCATCGTCGCGGCTGGCCTGCTCGCGCTCCGTCCGCTGCTGGCCGACGGCCGCGCCGCCCGCATCGGGGGCATCGCCGGACACTCGGTCGGCGAGATCACCGCCGCGACCGGGGCCGGCGTCTGGGCCGACGGTGACGCGATGCGCTTCGTGACCGAGCGCGGTCGTGCGATGGCGGATGCCGCTGCGCTCGTGCCGACCGGAATGAGCGCCGTCATCGGCGCCGACGAAGACGCCCTGCTCGCCCGTCTCGAAGAACTCGGCCTGGAACCCGCGAACTTCAACGGAGGCGGGCAGATCGTGGTCGCCGGTGCGCTCGACGCGCTCGAGACGCTGAAGGCCGAGCCACCTGCCGGCGCACGCGTCATCCCGCTCCAGGTCGCGGGCGCGTTCCACACGCGGTACATGCGGCCCGCGGTCGAGCGCCTCGCGGCGGTCGCGGCCGACCACGACGTGTCCGACCCCGGGGTGACGCTCTGGTCGAACCGAGACGGCGGCACCGTGGCATCCGGTCGCACCTTCGTCGACCTGCTCGTCGGCCAGGTGTCTTCCCCCGTGCGCTGGGATCGGTGCATGGAGTCGTTCGCTGCGGCCGGGGTCACCGGCATCATCGAGGTGGTGCCGGCCGGCGCGCTCGTCGGGCTCGCAAAGCGCGCCCTGAAGGGTGTTCCCGCAGTCGCGGTGAAGACGCCCGACGACCTGCCCGCCGCGATCGAGCTCATCGAGCAGGCTGCTGCCTGACCCGCGCACACACGAGGAAGCCACGGATGATCAAACACACCCTCCAGCAGTCGCACGGACCGGCCTACACCCGCATCTACTCGGTCGGCGCGGCCCGCGGCGAGAACGTCGTGCCGAACGACGACCTCGTCGGGCCGATCGACTCGTCCGACGAGTGGATCCAGCAGCGCACCGGCATCGTGACCCGCACCCGCGCGGGCTCCGACGTGCCTGCCGTCGACCTGGCCACGGAGGCGGCGCGCGAGGCCATCGAGAAGTCGGCGGTCGCGCCCGAACTCATCGACCTCGTGATCATCGCGACCATCTCGAACGTGCAGCAGACGCCGTCCATGGCGGCCGTCGTGGCCGACCGTGTCGGCGCGAACCCCGCCGCAGCGTACGACACCAACGCCGCGTGCGCCGGCTACGCCTACGCCATCGCCCAGGCCGACGCCCTCATCCGAACGGGCGTCGCGCACTACGCGCTCGTCATCGGAGCCGAGAAGCTCTCCGACGTCGTCGACCCGACCGATCGCAGCATCTCGTTCCTGCTCGGCGACGGCGCCGGTGCGGTCGTGCTCGGCCCGAGCGACTTCCCCGGCATCGCGCGCACGGTCTGGGGTTCCGACGGATCGAAGGCCGGCGCGGTCGGCATGAACCACACCCTCACCGAGTTCCGCGACGGGGCATCCGAGTGGCCGACCCTCCGCCAGGAGGGACAGACCGTCTTCCGCTGGGCCGTGTGGGACATGGCCAAGGTGGCCAAGCAGGCACTGGATGCCGCAGGGGTCACGAGTGCCGACCTCGCCGCGTTCATCCCGCACCAGGCGAACATGCGCATCATCGACGAGTTCGCCAAGCAGCTGAAGCTCCCCGAGTCCGTGGTCATCGCACGGGACATCGCCACGACCGGCAACACGTCGGCGGCGTCCATCCCCCTCGCGACGCACCGGCTCCTCGAGGAGCATCCCGAGCTGTCCGGGGGGCTCGCCCTCCAGATCGGCTTCGGCGCCGGACTCGTGTTCGGCGCTCAAGTGGTGGTTCTGCCCTGAGCCGCCGGTCCCCGTCCATCTAGACTGTGTCTCGGTCATACGACGAGAACACCCCTGCAAGGAGAAGAACCATGGCATTGTCCCGCGACGAAGTGCTCGCCGGCCTGGCTGAGCTGATCAACGACGAGACCGGCATCGCGACCGACACGGTCGAGGCGGACAAGTCGTTCACCGATGACCTCGAC
>DASUVU010000350.1:0-2619 GCA_036378815.1 Agromyces sp.
GCAAGAGCACGCTGCTCAAGATCCTCGCAAGCATCTACCGCGCGGACTCAGGGCAGATCGAGATGGCGGGCCGGATCGCGCCCTTCATCGAGCTCGGCGTCGGCTTCAACGTCGAGCTCACCGCCCGCGACAACATCATCCTCAACGGGGTGATGATGGGGCTGAGCCGGCGTGAGTCGGAGCGCCGGATCGACTCGGTGCTGGACTTCGCGGAGCTGCGCGACTTCGAGAACCTGAAGCTGAAGAACTACTCGTCGGGGATGACCGTGCGACTCGCGTTCTCGGTCATGGTCCAGTCGGATGCGGACGTCCTCCTCGTCGACGAGGTGCTCGCGGTCGGCGACGCCAGCTTCCAGCAGAAATGCAGCGACACCTTCTACGCGATGCGCAACGCCGGCAAGACGATCGTGCTGGTCACCCACGACACGGCGGCCGTCCAGAGCTACTGCGACCGGGCGATGCTGATCCACGACGGGGTCACCCAGTACCTCGGCGATCCCGAGGAGGTGGGGCGTCGCTACCTGCAGCTCAACTTCGCGAAGGAGGGCGAGGGGATCCAGGAGAACGTCGGACTGCGCGCGGCCGACGTGCATGCCAGGGTGCGCGATGCCTGGCTGGAGGACGAGAACGGCGATCGCCAGGACAACGTCGATGGCCGCCAGCCGATCCGTGTGAACGCGGTCATCGAGGCCCGGGAGAGGCTCGAGAACGTCGTCGTCGCCTTCCATCTCTATGACGTCCGGGGCGTCCACATCCTCGGCTTCAACTACGCACGCCGCGATGCCGGCGAAGCGGCCCCCGAGGTGCTCGAGGAGGGCGGGCGGCTGCGGGTCAGCGTCGAGCTGGAGAACCGCCTCGCCAAGGGTCACTACTTCCTCAAGTGCTGGGTCGCCAGGGGTGAGGGGCCGGCCGATCTGAAGGTGCAGGTCTTCGATCTGCTCGACTTCGTCGTCTACAACGTCGAGCCGATCGCGGGCTTGATCGACGTCGACCCCGTCGTCAGCTCCGAGATGTTGAACTGATGGCGACGACGGCCGCCGGCCTCGAGGACATGGAGCCAGCCGCGCCACCGGAGCCGGACGGTGGCCTCGATGCCGAGCTCAAGGATGTCCGGGGCCCGTCCGCCTTCGGGGGCGGTCAGCAGCGGTTCTTCGAGCTCCTCTGGCTGATGGCCGTGACCGACTTCAAGAAGTCGTTCCACGGCACCGTCCTCGGTTATGCGTGGTCGCTGCTGCGACCGCTGCTCACCTTCGCCGTGCTCCTGGTCGTCTTCACGAGGATCATCCGGATCGGATCGCAGATCGACAACTATCCGATGTTCCTGCTTTTCAACATCGTCTTCTTCGGCTTCTTCCAGGAGGCGACGATGACCGCGACGACCTCCGTGGTGGCGCGCGAGTCGATCGTCCGCAAGACCCAGTTCCCGCGGCTCGTGATTCCGCTGGCAACCGTTCTGACCGGATTGTTCAACCTCGGCATGAACCTGCTCGCCGTCATCGTCTTCTTCATCTTCTTCGGCGTCGATCCGATCTGGACGTGGCTGTTGTTCCCGGTGCTGCTCTGTCTGATGGTGATCCTGGCTTCCGCCGTTGCGACGCTGCTATCGGCCCTCTACGTCCGCCGCCGGGACGTGGCGATCATCTGGGGCGTCCTGTCGCTTGCCCTCTTCTACGGAAGCGGGGTGCTGTTCCCGATCGAGTTCGTGCCTCCGGGCATCCTCCACGACGCAATGCTGGCCAACCCGCTGACCCTGATCCTGATCCAGGCGCGCGAATGGATCATCGATCCGAGCGCCGCGAGCGTCGTCGAGGTGGCGGGCGGCTGGCTCGGCCTGCTCCCCGGGGCGATCGTGTTCGTCGGCACCTGCGCCTGGTCCACTCATTTCTTCAATCGCGAGGCGCCGCGGGTCGCCGAGGAGCTGTAGCTGGGTGGGCCTCATCGAGACGGCTCGCGATCCTGCGACTGATCGCGCGACGGGCGACGGTCGACGGTGGCTCGCGGTCAGCCCCAGAACGTCCTACCTGATCCTCGGCGGGGTCGTGCTCGTCGGCCTCGCGCTGCGGCTGCTCAAGTTCTGGGACAGCGTCTATGCCGACGAGCTGTCGACCCTCTACATCGTCAAAGGGAGGAGCCTCGGCGACGCGCTCAGCATCGTGTCGAGCGATGCCGAGGTCTCGCCGCCGCTGTCGTTCATCGCCTCCTGGCTGTTCGCCAAGCTCGGTTCCGCGCCGGAGCTGATCCGGTTGCCGTCGCTGATCGCGGGCACGATGACGATCCCGCTCACCTTCCTGGTCGGGCGCCGGGCGATGAACGAGGTCGTCGGCCTGATCGCGGCGGCGATCGTCGCTTTGAGCCCGTTCATGGTCTATTTCTCGACCGAGGCGCGCGGTTACGCGCTCGCGATCATCTTCGTGGTCGCCTCGACGCTGGCGCTGCTGCGCGCGATCGACGGCCGCAAGCGCGGATGGTGGATCGCCTACGCGATCTTCTCGGTGCTGGCGATGTACTCGCACTACACGGCGACGTTCCCGCTGCTGGCGCAGCTGCTGTGGGTGCTGTGGGCGGTGCCCGGTGCCCGCAAGGCGGCGCTGGGAGCGAACCTGCTGTCACTCGTTCTCT
>DASUVU010000351.1:0-10702 GCA_036378815.1 Agromyces sp.
CTCGGTGCCTCGATGCGGACCTCGCGGGATTCCAGCACGCGCTCCGTCCACGTCGCGATGCCCGATCCTGAGACGGCGGTGCCATCGGCATGCACGACGAGTTCGCCACGCACGACGATTCGTGCCGACCCCGCCTCGCCATCGCGAACCACCAGGGCGAATGGCGGTGTCGCCGCGAGTCCGCCCGCGGTCAATCGGTCGAGCACGTGCGACGTGGGATCGTCGGCGGTCAGCTCGGACCACAGCGCGCCGAGGTGAGATTGCGCCGACGCCGGTGCCATGAGCACGACCCCGCCGCGCACGGCGGCGAGCCATCGCGCCGAGCGGTCAGGCTGATACGTCGCCATGCTCTGCTCCTCCTCCGTTTCGCGGCGTGGTGTCCTCCTGCGCCCGGGACAGCGTGCCCGGCCGATCGCGCGTGGTCTCGTCGTCATCGGCCGGCCCGACCTCGGACTCGACCACGATCACCGTCACGTTGTCGCGCCCGCCGTGCTCGAGGGCGGCATCCACGAGCTCACCGGCCAGTCCGGCGGCGTGACCGGTGTCGCCGGCCAGGATGGCGGCGAGCCGCACGTCGTCGACCTCCTTCGAGAGCCCGTCGGAGCAGATGAGGAACACCTGCCGGCCGGTCGCGGGAATGAGCCAGATGTCGGGATCGACGACGTCATCGGCGCCGATGGCACGCGTGATCACGTTGCGTTCGGGGTGTCGTTCCGCCTCGTCGGGGAGGATGAGCCCGGCGTCCACGAGCTCCTGCACGGCGGAGTGATCGACGCTCAACTGCTCGAGCGTGCGCCCGTCCCACGAGTACACGCGGGAGTCGCCGATGTTGAACACCATCCAGTGGAACCCCGCACCGTCGCCCGCATCGACGAGCGCGACACCCGCGAGTGTCGTACCTGCGACCGCGGTGCCCTCCTCGCCTTCTTCGCTCAGGGCGCGAACGGCGTCGTTCGAGGTGTGGATCGCGTCGAGGACCTGTTCGGGCGTCGACGGACGACCCGCCTCGAGATGGCGGCGGAAGGTCTCGACGACCGCGTTGCTCGCCGCGTCGCCACGCGCATGCCCGCCCATGCCGTCGGCCACGAGGTAGACGGGGGCCCGGGCGAGGAATGCGTCTTCGTTCATCTGTCGCGCACGCCCGACGTCGGTCTGGGCGCTGTGCGCGATCACGGCCGAGCCACGAGGGAGGGCGACGACGTCTTCGCCATCAATCGACACGGTTCTCCTCGCTGCAGGTCATCCGGGGCGTCGCCGGGTGCGCCGTCGACGGCGCTGCCGTTCCACGCTAGCAAGTCCCGCCGCGCATCGAGCACAGCAGCGGGGATCGGCAGCCTGCGGCATCCGTCAGCGGTCTCGGCGCGCGTCCTCGGTGAAGTGCGGAACCTCGTCGAGGAGGTTGACGCCCCGACGCTTCGAGTCGACGCGAGCCTTGACGATGCTCGCGACCGTGGCGACGGCCATGGCGGCCACGATCACGGCGAGCGAGGTCCACGTCGAGATCTCGGGAGCCCATTCGATCGGCTCGCCGCCGTTCAGGAACGGCAGCTCGTTCACGTGCATGGCGTGCAGCACGAGCTTGACGCCGATGAACGCCAGGATGAACGCGATGCCGTACTTGAGGTATTCGAGGCGCTCGAGCAACCCGCCCAGCATGAAGTACAGCTGGCGGAGGCCCATGAGCGCGAAGACGTTCGCGGTGAACACGATGAAGGCGCTCTGCGTGATGCCGAAGATCGCCGGGATCGAGTCGAGCGCGAAGAGCAGGTCGGTCGTGCCGATCGCGATGAACACGATCAGGATCGGCGTGAACATGCGTGTGCCGTCGACCGTGGTCCTGAGCTTGATGCCGTCGTAGTCGTCGGAGATGCGAACGCGCCTGCGAAGCAGCCGCACCACCAAGCCCTCGGACTCCTCGGCATTCTCCTCGCGGTGCAGGAACGCCTGCTGGATCGCGGTCCAGATCAGCCATGCGCCGAAGAGGTAGAAGATCCAGCTGAAGTTCTCGATGAGCTGGGCGCCGAGGAGGATGAAGATTCCGCGGAACAGCAGCGCCAGCAGGATGCCCACCATGAGCACCTCCTGCTGCATCTTCTTCGGCACCGCGAACCGCGCCATGATGATGACGAACACGAAGAGGTTGTCGATCGAGAGGCTGTATTCGGTCAGCCACCCGGCGATGAACTGGCCCGCGAACTCGCCACCGGCGAAGATCAGCATGAGCAGCGCGAAGATGAGCGCGAGCGTGACGTAGAACACGACCCAGAGCGTCGACTCGCGCATCGACGGAACGTGCGGCCGCTTGATGACGAGCAGCAGGTCGGCGACCAGGATCAGCGTGAGGACGACGAACGATCCGACTTCGAACCAGATTGGGAGGTCGAGCAAAGGTTGGCCTTCCGGGTGAGATGTGGGTACAGCAGGACCCGAAAGTCTCTCCCGTCCGCGTCGTTCGACGCGCCGCCACGACCGGAGCGGCAGACTCGGCGCTCGTACTGACGATCGTGGCCCGGAGCGTTCGCCCCGCGGGATACTCCCCTTCGCTCGGACGAGTCTAACGGATGCGTCTGGGCGCTCCCGGAACGACGCATCCACGCCGGAAACGACGAATGCCCTCGCAGCAGCGAAGGCATTCGGTGTTGTCGGATGTCACGAAGTGACCCCAGCGGGATTTGAACCCGCGCTGCCGCCGTGAGAGGGCGGTGTCCTAGGCCGCTAAACGATGGGGCCGAATCGACAACTTGAAGAGTATGGCATAGGCGCGGGCCGACCGCCAAATCGCGGCCGCTGCGGCATCCGTTCGAGTCCGCTCCGGCGAACCATCCGCTTCGAGCCGGAAATCCGCAAGCCCTTGGCGACCGCGCTGCGGGTCGCGCATGCTGTGGGAATGGTGCGACAGGACCCGACGCGGATGCGGAATCAGCCGGCGCTGACGACCTCGAGCGGCCGGAGTTGGCTCGTCGTCGGCGGCCTCGCCACCGTCCTGATCACCGGCACCATGATCGCGCTGTGGCTGAGGCTCGGGTCGACTGCCGCGCTGGTCGGGGCGATCGTCACGGTGGTGCTCTTCGCGGCCATGATCGTGGTCCGGTTCACCGTCGATCACCGGCGTCGGCGACTCGGGCTGCTCGCCGTGATCTTCCTCGCGCAGGTGATCTTCGCGCTGGTCGTCGTGCTCATGATCGCGTTGTTCCCTCCCGCTCCTGCCGGCTGAGCGAACCGCGGAGGCGTCGCGGTCAGGCGAACACCGAGAGCGCCCGCGGAACCACCTCGACCTCGATGGGAAGCATGCCGACGCGCTCGCCGTCGGCGTACGCGACGATGTCGTCGGCCTCGATCAGGATGCGCCGGCCTCGGACGAACTCCACAGCGGGGTGGTCGGTGTGCTCGCCCGCGAACACCTTCGGGAACACCGCGAGCAGTCGGGCTCGCGACAGCGGATGCACGATGAAGACATCGAGGAGGCCGTCGTCGAGCACCGCATGTGGGACGATCCGCATACCGCCGCCGAGCGAGGCGTTGTTCGCGACCGAGACGAGCATGGCGCGCTGAACGCGGCGCACGCCGTCGATCGTGATCGTGTACGTGCGAGGCCGGAAGGTCGCCAGCTCTCGCACGAGGGCGAGCGTGTACCGGCTCGGGCCGCGGGGCCGCGTCATCCGGTTGGCTCGCTCGTTGACGACCGCGTCGAACCCGGTCGACACGACGCACGCGAACCAGGTGCGGAGCGCCCCGTGGCGGATGACGCCGGCGTCGATCGACCTGGGCGGCCTCGCGAGCGCGTCGATGAGGGCGTCGGTCGCGGCGGCAGGATCCTCGAACGGCAGGCCGAGGCCGCGTGCGAGGTCGTTGCCGGTTCCGGCGGCCACGATGCCGAGCGGTACGCCGGTCTCGGCGACGAGATTCACGCCGAGCGACACCATGCCGTCGCCGCCGACCACGACGAGTCCGTCGGTACCCTGTGCGAAGGCCGACTCCGTCTCTCGTCGGAGCAGCTCGATGTTCGCCTCGCGGAGCATGGCGACGTCGTATCCCTCGTCGAGCAGCCGGTCGACCACCGCGGGCCCGACGGCACGATTGCGTCCGAACGAGGCGGCCGGGTTGACGGCGACGAGCAGGCGCCTGCGACCACGTGACATGGTGCGATTCTGGCAGGGGGCGGGCTTGCGCGACGACCGCCGCCCGGTGTTGGCTCGAACCATGCGCCTCACCAAGCTCGAGCACGCCGCATTCGTCGTCGACGCGTCCGGCGACAAGCTCTATGTCGATCCCGGCAAGTTCACCACGCCGATCACGGAGTCCGCGGGCACCGTCGCGGTGGTCATCACCCACAAGCACGACGACCACTGGACGCCCGATCAACTCGGCCGCATCCGAGACGCGAACCCGGGGGTGCGCTTCTTCGGTCCGGCTGGCGTCGCCGAAGCGGCATCCGGCTTCACCATCGAGACGGTCGCGCCCGGCGACGAGGTCACGGTCGGCCCGTTCCGCCTCCGCTTCTTCGGGGGGACGCACGCGCAGATCCACCCGTCGATCCCCATCATCGACAACGTCGGAGTGCTCGTGAACGACGCGCTCTTCTACGGTGGCGACTCGTTCCAGCTGCCTGACGGCGTCTCGGTCCAGGTGCTCGCCGCGCCCGCGGCCGCACCGTGGATGAAGCTCAGCGAGGCGATGGACTTCGTGCAGGCGATCGCGCCGCGGCGGGCGTTCCCGACGCACGAGATGCTGCTCTCGCAGGCCGGCAAGACGCTGTCCAACACCCGGCTCGCGTGGGCGACCGAGCAGGGCGGGGGCGAGTTCGTCGCGCTGGAGCCCGGCGACACCCTCGATATCTGACGACGCTCGCTCGTTGCGACTGAGGCTGCCGGGCTCGATGCCCGGCCGGCGCTACCCGGGTGGCCCGTCAGCGAATGGCCAACCCGGACCGAAGTCGGGGAAGCCCGGGATGTCCGGATCCGGCTGCGGCGCCGGGACGCCGGAGTCGGTTCCCGGCTCGTCGGCATCGGGCACGTCCGCGGGCACATCCGGCACGTCCGCGGGCACATCGGGCTCGACGACGCCCGGCACCGTCTCTTCGGGCACGGCCTCGTCGGGCACGAGGGCGGTCGGCTCCGACTCCTCGCCGTCGTCGTCGTCCTCATCGGGTGCGGGTTGCTGCGGCCCCTGCCGCGGCACCACGGGCCCCATGCCTGCCGTCGAGAAGCCGCCGCCGCCGTACTTCGCGTTGGCCACCGACATCACGATCGGCCACATGCGGTGTCTGGCGGTCGCGGCCTGCCCGCTGTCGAACGAGAGCCCCCGCTGGTTCGCCGACCCGTTCACGCTCACCACCGCGGCCGCGGTCGCCACGGTCGTGCTCGCACCGACCATCCAGGTGTCCTTCGCGCCGTCGGTCGTACCGGTCTTGCCGATCAACGGCACGCGTGGCTGCGTCGCGCCCCACGACGCGGTCGCCGTGCCACCCGTCATGACCGCCTGCAGTGCGGTGTGCATGGCCGCCGCGACCTCTGGCGGGACCGCCTGCGTACACGTCGACTTCGGTATCGCGACATCCTCGCCGTCGCGCCCGACGATGCGGTCGATCGCGATGGGCGTGCAGGCCAAACCGTCGGCGGCGATCCCGGCGAAGGCGACCGCCATGCTGAGCGGAGCGACCTCGTTCGTGCCGATCACGGTCGCCGGGGCCTTCTGCAGCGGGTTGCCGTCGGCACGGTGCATCCCGAACGCCTCGGCCGTATTGCGGATGCCGCAGAGGTCGAGCCGCTTGGCCATGCCGATGAACCCGGTGTTGATCGAGCCGACCGTCGACTCCATCGCACTGTAGTTGGCACCCGACTCACCGGCATCGTTCTTCGGGTTCCAGTCGGATTCGGCGTAATAGGGGCCATCGCAGCTGTCCTGGAACACGCCCCAGTTGCTCTTGGGTTTGGAGTCGACGCGTTCGCCGAGCCCGTGGCCTTCGACCAGCCATTCGGCCAGCGTGAACACCTTGTACGAGGATCCCGGCTGGAATCCGCTCGACCCGCCGTAGGCGTAGTCGGTGGTGTAGTTGATGCTCGTGTACTGCGGTCCGAGGGCGAGCACGGCCGGATCCTGGCTGTACGTCTTGTTCTGAGCCATCGCGAGCACCCGGCCGGTGCCGACCTGCACGCTCGAGATGACGGCTCCGAGGTCCCAGCCCGGGAATGTCGACGGCACGTTCTCGGCGATCGCGCGCTGGGCTGCGTCCTGCAGATCGAGGTCGAGCGTCGTGTACACGTCATATCCGCCGCGGCGGAAGTTCATCATCCGCGTCTCGGCATCTTCACCGAAGATCGGGTCGTTCTGCAGCACGTTCTTCACGTAGTCGCAGAAGTAGGCGCTGCCGCCGGCCGTCTGGCATCCGGTGCTCGGTTCGGTGATGACCGGCTGCACGGGCGTGGCGATCGCAAGCTGGAACTCGTCCTTGGTGATCCGCCTCTCATCGAGCATGCTCTGCAGGATGTAGTTGCGCCGGCCCGTGTTCTCCGCATAGCCGTTCGCAACTCCGTTCGTCTCGCTGTCGGGCTTGTCGAGCTGGAACTTCGCTGGGTTGTTGACGATCGCCATCAGCGAGGCCGCTTGGGCGAGCGTGAGGTTCGCGGCCGTCGTGCTGTAGTAGTAGTTCGCAGCGGCCTCGATGCCGTAGACAGTGCCGCCGAATCCGGCGATGTTGAGGTATCCGAGCAGGATCTCGTCTTTCGAATACCGCTTCTCGACGCCGATCGCGAGGCGCATCTCCTTGAGCTTGCGATCGATGGTGGTCTCGGTGACGGAGTCGTAGCAGCCGAGCCGTTCCTCTTCGACAAGGGCGAACCGCTCGTCACCGGTGAGGGCGATCTGCTCCTCCTCGCTCATCCCCTCGAACGCCGTGACGCTCGCCTCGCGCTCGCACTCCTGCACGCGTACGTTCTTCACGTACTGCTGGGCGATCGACGAGCCACCCTGCGTCTGCCGGCCGGTGGCCGTGGTCAACGCCGCACGGATCGTGCCCTGCAGGTCGATGCCGCCGTGATCGTAGTAACGAGGGTCCTCACCGGCGACCGCGGCGTCCTTCACGTACTGGCTGATCGCCTCCCAGCCGACCTCCACACGGTTCTGGTCGTAGAACGACGCGAGCAGTACCGGCGTGCCGTCCGAGGCCGTCGCGTAGATGTTGCTCTTCTCCGAGAGCTCGCCGATCTCGAGGTAGCTCGGAAGGTTCTCGAACATCCCGATGGTTCCGGATGCCGCGAGCCCGACGGTCGCGAGCGCGGGCGTGACGCCGACCGTGACGAGAGTCGCGGCGGCGGCGCTCGCGGCGAGGAGCCCGATGAAGCCGCCGATCACGCCGATGGGGGTGCGCGTCTCCGCGAAATCGCGGTTCCGCTTGTTCCGAACGACCATGGACTCACCCCCTGAGCCCCGCGCCTCCGCGGATGGAAAGAGCCCGGGTCAGCGGGCTCTCGACTGCTGCGTCGATTCCAATGGAACATCAGCGACGACCGGATGTCCAGCCTCTCGGGCACTGGATCGTGTCGTGCCGCACAGTACCCGGGCGGGTTATGCCACTGGGCGCCCCCAGCTCGGTGCTGGTCAGGCCGCCTTCGCGAGGAAGGGCTCGTGGTGGTACTCGCCCGCGTCGAGGACTGCGACGGTCGACTCGGGTACCTCGACGAACGCACCCGGGAGGTCGTTCAGCGGCTCCGACACGACGACCCGCGCCTTCCGGCCGAAGAGCTTCAGTCGCTCCTCGTCGGGGTACATCTCCCGAAGCGTGTCGGTGTCGACCGAGTGGAACAGCGACCGCGATCGACCTTCCGTGGAGTACCGGAACGCCCAGATCGTCGCGCCATCCGAGATCGCGATGGTGCCCTGCATCGGAAAGGCGATGCCGTGCTCGTGGCCGACCGACTCGACCATCTCCACCGACTTCCTGATCGCGGCGATCGGGTCGTCGCGCAGGCCGAACGTGAGCGCCAGGTGGAAGATCACCTCGGAATCGGTGGTGCCCTTGATGTGCGGGTACAACGAGGGGTCGACGGCGAAGACGAGGTCGCGCTTCATCTTCTGGAATCCGGTGAGGAAGCCGTTGTGCATGAACAACCAGTTCTCGTACCGGAACGGATGGCAGTTCGTCTGCTGGATCGGCGGGCCGCCGGCCGCGCGCACGTGACTGAAGAACAGGGGGCTCTCGATCGCTCGCGTCAGCTCGCGGAGGTTCTCGTCGTTCCACGCCGGCTCCGTGCTGTGGAAGACGGCCGGGGTGGTGCCGGCCGCCGAACCGCTCGGATACCACCCGAAGCCGAAGCCGTCCCCGTTCACCGTCTCCGCGCCGAGAGGTGAATTGAGCGCCTGCTTCACGATCGAATGCTGTGCGTCGAGGACCACCGTCGCGGGTTGGAGGGGTTCTCCTGAGTAGGCGAGCCAGCGGCACATGGCGTCATCTCCTTGCCTCCAGGCGCGGCATCCGGTCTCCAGGGCGCCGCTGCACGGGCGACATGGTAACGCGAGCGTGATGCACGGGCGCGGAATCGAGCCGATCGTTCATGGCCCATTTCTGGGGACTTCGGGGCGCTCCGGCCCTCGCTAGCATGTGGGGCACCGCAGACGGGTTCGTCCCCACCCGCCGAACCGCGGTCCTGATCCCAACACCCAAGGGAACGAGGGGCCCCGACTTCCTTCTTCCGGGTCGGGGCCCCTCGCTTGGGCGCGCCACACGTCCCGATCGACGTTCCCGAACTCCGGCGGGCGGGAATACAGTCTGCCCATGGACTGGGTGACCTTGGTGGTCATCGCCGGGGTGGTCGTGCTCTGGATCGTCGGCGTGACCCTCTGGAGGCGATTCGGCTCCCGTTTCGCGAGGACGAAGTCGACGGATGCCGCAGCTGCCGGTGACTCCGAGGTGCGCGACGAGCGGCTTCGGGCCGAGCAGCGGCTGCGCGACGAGCATCAACACGGTCAGCCGGGGTTCAATATCGACAACCCGAGCTAGTGAGCCGGGTGGTCGCCGCATGCGTCACGACAGAGTGGGGGGCCGGCATGGACCGACCCCCCACTGCGCTGCCCTGATCAGCTGGCGTCTGCGAGCGCCTCGATCGCCTGCGCGACATTCGAATCCGTCGGCAGACCCGACTTGCGTGCTGCGTTGTCGAGCTGTGCGATGACCGCGCGGCTCGCGGCCGAGCTGCCGGCGAGCTTCTCGGCCTTGTCGATGTGCGTGAGCACCTCGCTCAGCGCCGAGCCCGTGAGGCTACCGTCGCGTTCGGCCTGGTCGATGTGCCGGCGGACGACCTCGAAGCTCGGTCCTTGCAGCACATCGAACAGCGTCGTGGCGATCTCCCGGTTCTCCGCCTGCCGAGCGGCCGTGTTCGGGTTCGTGCTCGCCGTCACGCCGAACAGGTGCCAGTTCAGCGGGTCCATGGCCCACGACACCTGGTTGAGGTGACTGTACGGCGCGTCGGTCGTTCCGAAGAGCAGGCCCTCGCCACCGGCGAACGCGCCGCCCTTGCCGAGTCCGGCGGGCAGACCCTGCGACGTCGAGATCGGGGTGCCCTTCGTCCACTGCGAGACCCAGTACAGGTACTCGGTGAGGCCGTCCCAGCCGGAATCCTCGATCGTCACCTCGAACGCTCCCGGCGCTCCCGTCACGGTGAACCAGTCGAGCGGAAGCCCCGCCCAGTTCGCCGCTCGGTTGGAGTCCTGCTGCCGGAGGAACGTGTCGAGCGCGGACTTCGCCTCGACAGCCGTGCCGACCGCCCCGACATCCACCAGAGTGGGTCGGTACGACGTGTTCTCGTTCAGCGTCAGCTCGAGCGAAGTCTCCATCATGTCCAGCAGCGTCCGCTTCACGCCGTCGGGTGTGAGTCCGAGCTCGTAGGTGTAATCATCGCCCTTCTGGGCCAGGACCGCGGCACTCAGGTACTGCCACTCCGCCAGCGCGGCCGGGTTGTTCCGACCACTCGTGATCCCGGTCTCCGCCGCGTAGACGCCGTCCTTGATCTTCTGACGCGTGGGGTTGTACAGCCACTCGGCGAGGTGATCGGCCCTGAACGAGTCGATGATCGGGGCGCTCGAGAACGTGGCGAAGACGTCGTCACCCACGACCGGATCGTCGGAGTAGGCACCGTCGACCTGCGTCAAGCCGAGCGCGCCGATCTGCGCGAGGGAGTCGAAGTAGTCGGAGCTGTTGCCACTGGCCGCAACGGTCGTGGTGAGCCCGCCGCCGCCGCTCATCCCGTGGATGATGACCCGCTCGGAATCGCCCGGAAGGCCGCCGTACACCTGGTTGTACTTCAGGAAACGGATCGCGGCCTTCGTGTCGGTCATGGTGGCCGGCGAGTGACCAAGGTACTGGCCGTTGACTGGAGCGTCGTTCATGCTGCGAGCCCCGTACGACACGAGGATCATGCCCCGGTCCAGCACCTCGCCGAGCACGTTCGGGTTGTTGTTCCCACCACCCTGCACGGTATTGAACGCGAGGTTCCCGGTGGCGTACGTTCCGCCATTCACGATGGTCGCGGCGAAGTTGTTCGACGTCCAGCCGCCGTTGTTGGTGCGGAAGTACGTGGGGCTGTCGGGCCGCACGTTCTCGGGCACGTAGATGCTGATCTTCTGCTTGGCGCTGTTGGGCGTCGCCGCGTACCAGCCCCAGTAGTGGGTCAGCGTGAAGGGCTGGCCGTCGAGGGTGACGGTGATCGTC
>DASUVU010000352.1:0-8366 GCA_036378815.1 Agromyces sp.
CGGTCGTCGGGCAGCGCGAGCGTCACGTGCACTGGGGACCCGTCGGGGCGTCGCAGCACCGACAGGGGCAGGCCGTCGGGGTCGAGCACGGGATAGCGCTCCTGCTGCCAGCCGTCGGCCGAGATCGACTGCGAGAAGTACCCGGCCTTGTAGAAGAGGCCGACGCCGATGAGGGGCACACCGAGGTCGGATGCCGCCTTCAGGTGATCTCCCGCGAGGATGCCGAGTCCGCCTGAATACTGCGGCAGCGCCGCGGTGATGCCGAACTCGGGTGAGAAGTACGCCACGGTGCGCGGGGTGCGCGCACCCAGCGACTGGAACCAGCGCGGCTCGGACAGGTACTCACGCAGGCCGGCCCGCTCGCGCTCGGCCCACTCGACGTAGCCATCGTCGGCCGCGAGCTCGTCGAGCCGGGCGGGCTCGATCTTGCCGAGGAACGCCACCGGGTCGCGCCCGGTGCCGCGCCAGAGGGTCGGGTCGATGTGCTCGAACAGCCGCTTCGTCGGCTCGTGCCACGACCACCGGAGGTTGCCCGCGAGCTCCTCGAGGGCCGACGGCGATCCCGGAACGACGGGGCGAACGGTGAACTTGCGGATCGGTTTCACACGCCTCAGCCTAAGTGGGTCGCGTGTCCAACATGTGAACGGCTGCTCCATCCGCGCTACGGTCGAACGGTGACGTCCAGCTCCACGCTCGCCGGCCGAATTCCCGTAACGCGACTCACGCCTGCCCTGCCCGACGATCGGTGGCGTCCCAAGGCCTACCAAGGCGAGGTCGTGCCCTTCCGCGCGACCGTCTTCCGCGAGGGGCACGACCAAGTGGGCGCGATGCTCGTGCTCTCCTCGCCGTCGGGTCGGCGGCATCGCGAGCGGATGTCGCCGATGGCACCGGGGACCGATCGGTGGGAGGCGAAGGTGCTCGTCGACGAGACGGGCGTCTGGCGATGGTACGTGGCGGGGTTCGACGACGAGATCGCGACGTGGCGCCACGACGCCGCCCTCAAGGTCGATGCCGGCGTCGACGTCGAGCTCATGTTCGAGATCGGCGCGCGGCTGCTCGACCGGGCGGTCGCCGAGAAGGCTCGGCCGGCGTCGGCACGGAAGCGCCTGGGCGCGCTCGCGTCCGCGCTGCGCGACGATGCGGCATCCGTCGCCGACCGCCGCGCCCTCATCGACGACGACGCCCTCGACGAGTTCACGATCCGCCCGCTCGCGCGCCTCACGACCGCGTCACCGCAGAAGGAGATCCTCGTCGAGCGCCACCGCGCCGGCGTCGGCTCCTGGTACGAGTTCTTCCCACGCTCGGAGGGCGCTCGCAAGCTCAAGGACGGACGCTGGAGGAGCGGCACGTTCCGCACGGCCGCGAAGCGCCTCGACGGGGTCGCCGCGATGGGATTCGACGTGGTGTACCTGCCGCCGATCCATCCGATCGGCGTGACGAATCGCAAGGGGCGCAACAACACGCTCGACGCAGGGCCGAACGATCCGGGGTCGCCGTGGGCCATCGGCGGACCGATGCGCGACGGCACGGCGGGCGGGCACGACGCGATCCATCCCGACCTCGGCACGCCGGCCGACTTCCGGGCGTTCGTGCGCCGGGCGCAGGCCCTCGGCATCGAGGTCGCGCTCGACCTCGCGCTGCAGGCCTCCCCCGACCACCCGTGGGTGGCGGAACATCCCGAGTGGTTCACGCAGCTGCCCGATGGCACCATCCGTTTCGCCGAGAACCCGCCGAAGAAGTACCAGGACATCTACCCGGTGAACTTCGACGACGACCCCGAGGGCATCCACGACGAGGTGCTGCGCATCGTGCGGCACTGGATGAGGCAGGGCGTCAAGATCTTCCGCGTGGACAACCCGCACACCAAGCCGCTCCCCTTCTGGGAACGCCTGATCGCGACGGTGAACGCCGACGACCCCGACGTCATCTTCCTCGCCGAGGCCTTCACCCGTCCGGCGATGATGCAGGCGCTCGCCATGGTCGGCTTCCAGCAGTCGTACTCGTACTTCACGTGGCGCAACACCAAGGAGGAGCTCGAGGAGTTCCTCACGAGCGTCTCGCAGGAGACCGCCGACTTCATGCGACCCAACCTGTTCGTGAACACCCCCGACATCCTCACCGAGTACCTGCAGTTCGGCGGTCCCGCGGCGTTCACGGTGCGTGCGACGATCGCGGCCACGGCCGCGCCGCTGTGGGGCGTCTACTCCGGATTCGAGCTGTTCGAGTCGGTCGCCCGCCCGGGAGCCGAGGAGGCGATCGACAACGAGAAGTACGAGTTCAAGCCGCGCGACTTCGCCGCCGCCGAGCAGGAGGGACGCTCGCTCGCGCTCTACCTCGGCATCCTGAACGCCATCCGGAGGGACCACCCCGCCCTCGGGCAGCTCCGCAACGTCCGGTTCCACGCCAGCGACGACGACTCCGTGCTCGTCTACTCGAAGCACCTCGAGGGCCGGTTCACTCCGACGGGCGTCGACGACACGATCATCGTGATCGCCAACCTCGACCCCCACTCCGTGCGGGAGACCACGGTGCACCTCGACCTCGCCGCCATCGGGCTCACCCCCGGCATCCGCTTCGAGGTCGAAGACCTGGTCACCGGCGATCGCTGGGACTGGGGCGACTCGAACTACGTGAGGCTCGACGCGTTCACCCGGCCGGCGCACATCCTGCACGTGCTGCGAGGCTCTCATGACTGAGACCGAGCGGATGCCGCGGAGCGGGCCGGTCGTCGCCGACGACGTGCTCGCCGCCGTCGCCGATGGCCGCCACTCCGATCCGCACTCCGTACTCGGCCAGCACGGGTTCGGCGTTGCCGGCGTGCGCGGGACCCACACGGTGATCCGCGTCCGTCGCCCGCTGGCCGACACCGTGGACGCGCTGCTCCACGACGGCACGGAGCTCCCGCTCGAGCACCTGGGGCACGGCATCTGGGCGGGCGCGGGCGACTTCGGCCCCACCGCGTACCGCATCCGGGCCCGCTACGGCGACGACGAGTGGACGAGCGACGATCCGTACCGCTTCGCCCCCACCATCGGCGAGCTCGACCTGCACCTCATCGGCGAAGGACGCCACGAGGAACTGTGGAAGGTGCTCGGCGCGCACCACCGCGAGCACTGGGGTGTGGGCGGCGGGGTGCGCGGCACCGCCTTCACCGTCTGGGCGCCTCGGGCTCGGGCCGTTCGGGTGGTCGGTGAATTCAACCGTTGGGACGGCGCCGGCCACGCCATGCGCAGCATGGGCGGATCGGGCATCTGGGAGCTGTTCGTTCCCGACCTCGCGCCGGGCACCATCTACAAGTTCGAGCTGCTCACGCCCTCGGGTGCCTGGGCGATGAAGGCCGACCCGATGGCCCGTCGCGCCGAGATCGCGCCCGCCACCGCCTCGGTGGTCGACACGAGCTCCCACGAGTGGAGCGACGGCGAATGGATGTCGCGGCGGGAGCGCTCGAACCCGCACGAGCTCCCGATGAGCATCTACGAGCTCCACCTCGGCTCGTGGCGACCCGGACGCGGGTATCGCGACGTGGCGGACGAGCTCATCGAGTACCTCGACTGGCTCGGCTACACGCACGTCGAGCTCATGCCTCTGGCGGAGCATCCGTTCGGCGGCTCGTGGGGATACCAGGTGACCGGCTACTACGCGATCACGTCGCGCTTCGGAAGTCCGGACGACCTGAAGTACCTCATCGACCGCCTGCACCAGGCGGGCATCGGCGTGATCATGGACTGGGTGCCCGGTCACTTCCCCAAGGACGACTGGGCGCTCGCCCGGTTCGACGGCGAACCGCTCTACGAGTACGCCGACCCGCGCCGCGGCGAGCAGAAGGACTGGGGCACGTACGTCTTCGACTACGGCAACCCGCGCGTGCGCAACTTCCTCGTCGCCAACGCCCTGTTCTGGCTCGAGGAGATGCACGTCGACGGGCTCCGGGTCGACGCCGTGGCATCCATGCTGTACCTCGACTACTCCAGGCAGGAGGGCGAGTGGGCGCCGAACGAGTACGGGGGGCGCGAGCACCTCGAGGCGATCGGGTTCCTGCAGGAGGCGACTGCCACGGCGTACAAGCGCAACCCCGGCATCGTCATGATCGCCGAGGAGTCGACATCGTGGCCCGGCGTCACCGCACCGACGTCGTCGGGCGGGCTCGGCTTCGGGTTCAAGTGGAACATGGGCTGGATGCACGACACACTCCAGTACATCTCGAAGGATCCGATGTATCGCGCGCACCACCACAGCGACCTCACCTTCTCGTTCCTCTACGCGTTCAGCGAGCACTTCGTGCTGCCGATCAGCCACGACGAGGTCGTGCACGGCAAGGGATCGCTGATCCGCAAGATGCCCGGCGACCATTGGCAGCAGCTCGCCAACGTGCGCGCGTACCTCGCGTACATGTGGGCGCATCCCGGCAAGCAGCTGCTGTTCATGGGGCAGGAGTTCGGGCAGTTGAGCGAGTGGAGCGAGGAGCGCGGGCTCGACTGGTGGATCCTCGACCAGCCGACGCACCGGCAGCTCGCCGAGTTCGTCGGGCAGCTCAACCGCTCCTACCGGTCGGCACCGCAGCTGTGGCAACTCGATGATGACGCGGCCGGCTTCGAGTGGGTCGAGGGGGGCGCCGCCGCCGAGAACGTCATCGCGTTCCTCCGCTACGACCGCGAACGGCAGCCGTTGCTGTGCGTGGTGAACTTCGCGGGCCGCCCGCACGACGGGTTCCGGCTCGGCCTGCCGTTCGCCGGGCGCTGGCGTGAGGTGCTGAACTCGGATGCCGCGGAGTTCGGCGGGTCCGGTGTCGGCAACCCCCACGGGGTCGTCGCGACCGATGACCCGTGGGCGGGCCGGCCGGCGTCGGGCGTGTTCGCACTCCCGCCGCTCGCCGCGGTGTGGTTCACCCTCGACCAGACGGACGGTCCCTGAGCCTGTCCAAGGGTCCTGCGCATCTGCGGGTCGAGGAGGCGCGCAGCGCCGTCTCGAGACCCAGCGCCGTCAGTACAGCAGGCTCGTGAGGCGCCGCCGGGCCGCCGCGACACGCGGATCCTCCGTGCCGACGACCTCGAACAGCTCGACGAGGCGCTCGCGCACCCGGGTCTTGCCTTCGGGGTCGAGCTTCGGGAAGAGCGTGAGCAGGCGGTCGAAGGCGTCGTCGATGTGGCCGCCCGACAGGTCGAGATCGGCCACGTCGAGCTGCGCGTCGAGGTCGTCGGGCGCGGATGCCGCGGCTCCGCGGATCTCGTCGAGCGTCTTGCCCTGCAGACGCGCCAGCAGGTTGACCTGGGCGAGGCCGGCGACCGCCAGCGAATCACGCGGATCCTGCGCCATGGCCGTGCGATATGCGGATGCCGCGGCGGCGAAGTCGCCACGTTCGATCGCGTCGTACGCCTCCTGGTGCAGCGGCGGCAGCGGCTCCTCGACCGGCTCGGCGACTTCGCCCTCGGTGCCGTCGGCCTCGATGCGACCGGACACCCCGTGCTGCGCGCCCAGTTCGAGCAGCTGGTCGAGGACCTGGTCGATGACGTCGTCGGGCTGCACACCCGCGAACAGCGGCACCGGCTGACCTGCGACGACGGCCACGACCGTGGGAATCGACTGCGCCTGGAACGCCTGCACGATCTGGGGGCTCCGATCGGCCTCCACCTTCGCCAGTGCGACGCGTCCCTCGCGGGCGCGCACGAGTCGCTCCAGCGTCGCCACGAGCGCCGACGACTGCTCGCTCCAGGAGGCCCACAGCACGACGATGACCGGGACGGTTCGCGAGAGTTCGAGCGCGGAGTTGAAGCCCGCGTCATCCGTCTCGAACACCAACCGATCGCCACCCCCGGGGCCCTGAGACGACTGCTCGGGACGCTGCACGAGCGCCGACAGGTCGACGGCGCCGCGAAGGCCGTTGGCAGGGGTGGGGTCGGTCACGGTACCTCCGAAGCTCCGATGAGGCTCTCGGACCAACCGAGGAGCCGGATCTGCTCGTCCGAGCCGACACTCGGGACGTAGAACAACAACTGGACGCCGATGACGCGCTGCACGCCCTTCGCGCTCTTCTCGGTGAACCCCGACAGTGCTCCACCTGGAGCGCCGGCCTCGAACCCGATCGTACCGCCGTTCGTCGGGGTCACCTGCTCGGTCTGGTCGATCGAGACACTGACGAGGGCGCCGGAATCGTTCGTGGCCAGTGCGACGGTCGGGCTGTCGCCGACGACGTTGGAGAACGTGATGGCGGCCTCCTTGCCCGCGAGCGAGTCTCGAATCGCCTGCTGGCCGACGACGCCGAGCTGCTCGCGAAGCACGTCGCCCTCGGGGTCGAACATGGTCGCGAACTCGGAGTCGTCGCCCTTCAGCAGCACGTCGGCGTAGGCGGCGCCGACCTGACCCGGAGGCATGACGAGGCCCTTGAACTCGGGCGAGATGAGCGGTGAGCCGATGGATGCCGGGGCGACCTCGGGCACGTCGGCATCGGGCGCGAGCGACATCGCGTAGACGATCTTGTAGTTCTCACGCGGGGTCGCCTGCTGGAGCACGAGGGCCGTGGGCGCCACGGTCGGGTCCTCGGAGTTCTTCGCGATGGTCAGCACCGTGCGGCCGGACGCGGGCCAGCCATCGACCTGCTGCGGAAGCGTCAGGGTGAGCGGCGACGCCGGGATCGCGATCGGTGCCGGCTGGTCGGGCAGCGTGGCCCGGATCGCGTAGTTCGCGACACGCGCTTCGAGCGCGGGGCCGGTGAAGCGCTCAGCGGCTGCCGTGGCGTCCATGGCCGTGTCGGTCTCGGTCGTGAACACGGCGATCCGGCGCATGATCCGCTCCATCTGCGGCACGCTCACGGCGGGCGCCATCTCGCCCTCATCCACCTCACCGTCGGCGGCCGCGTCGGGGTCGTCCGAAGCCTCGGGCGTGGGGGTGGCGGTGGCGGGAGCGGATGACGCGGGCGGCTGGTCGAAGCTCGGCCAGTAGTCGGCCGAGCACGCGCTGAGCGCCACGGCGGGGATCACGACGAGCGGGAGGATCACCACGCGCTTGGCACGGCCGATGGCGCGTCGACCGCCGCCCGTCACCTGGCTCCGTCGCATCGACGGCTTGGGCGCACTCGGCAGCTTGCCCTTGGGCAGGTTGCGACGGGGACCGCGTGAGCGACGGTGATGCACGAACCCCGAGATGAGCAGGGCGATCCCGACGAGGAACACGAGCGCGCCACCGGCGATCAGCGGGCCCGCCCACGGCGTCGAGTTGTCGATCGGCCACGCGAGTTCCAGGTCGCTCGGCGCGGGCGCGGTGCCGTCGCTGGCGACCAGCACCGAGATGTCCTCGGGAACGTCGATCGTGGTGGTGATCGGTCCTTCGTCGCTGAACTCGTCGAGCCAGAGATCGGAGCCGGCCGGGGAGTCGGCGGGGTCGGCCGACCCGGCAGCCGAGGCGTCGGGAGTTGCGGGCGCCGGCGTCGCGGGCGGCGTGGTGGCCGGAGGGGTACCGGTGTCTTCGGACTCGTTCGTGACGAGCTCGCTCGTGAGCTCCTGCGTCTCGCTGTCGTAGCCGACCGAGACGTACTCGGCATCACCGAGCCACGCGGCGACGTCGGAGCTGCGCCCGTACGACACGAACACGGTGTCTGCGCCCGAGACGCTGAGCGTCTGCTTGCCGGGCTGGGCGGCGAGGGCTTCGGGCTCGATGACCGTGTATGCCGCGTCCTCCTGCACCTCGATCGAGAGTGCGACCCGGTCGGGGTCGAGGAACACGGTGCGCTGGGCGATACCGAACCCGATCAACACGGCCGCGGCGACGAACGCCACGATGGCGAGGGCGAATCGCACGAACAATACCTCCGGTGCCGCATCGAGCGGCGTCGAACAAAGACATTCCACACTACCGGCGCTGTCTGGGAGTCTCCTAACGTTCGCCTGTGGACGAGCGCACACCCGGCGGGCGCGGTGCCCATAGAATCGACACATCCCGCGCGCCCCCCACGAGCGCGGGTCAGAGCCCGGAGGAAGAATGGCCGTCGAAGAGACCGAGTTCACGCAGGTGTTCCGCGGATACGACAAGGACGAGGTCGACAAGAGCCTCAACGCGCTTCGCCGCGACATCATCACCGCGAACACCAAGATCGCGGAGCAGGGCAAGGAGCACAAGCGGCTGCTCGCCCGCATCGAGGAGCTCACCGCTGAGCTCGAGGAGGTCGGCAGCCCCACGTTCTCTGGCCTCGGCACGAAGCTCGAGAACACCCTCCGAGTCGCCGAAGAGCAGTCGACCAGGCTCATCGCACAGGCCGACATCGACGCCGAGAAGCTGCGTCGGGCCGCCGAGGACGAGGCGCACCTCATGCGCTCCGACGCGCACGAGCTCGCCGAGCGCACCCTGACCGAGGCGCGTTCGCAGGCCAATCGCAT
>DASUVU010000353.1:0-3839 GCA_036378815.1 Agromyces sp.
CTGCCCCGACCACTTCCTGCGCACCAAGGTCAAGCCGCTCGTGCTCGACCTCCCGGCGACCGCGACCGTCGAGGAGAGCATCGCCCGCCTGAGGGAGCTGCACGAGCGGTATCGAGCCGACTACCAGGCGTACTACGACGCGTACGCTTCGACCGGCTCAGCGACCGAGCCGGCCTCACCCGCGATGCGCGGCGCCGATCCGGCGATCGTGCTCGTGCCGGGCGTCGGCATGTTCTCGTTCGGCAAGGACAAGCAGACCGCGCGCGTCGCCGGGGAGTTCTACGTGAACGCCATCAACGTGATGCGCGGCGCCGAGGCGCTCTCGACCTACGCGCCCATCTCCGACGAGGAGAAGTTCCGCATCGAGTACTGGGCCCTCGAGGAGGCGAAGCTCCAGCGCATGCCGAAGCCCAAGACGCACGCGACCCGGATCGCGCTCGTGACCGGCGCGGCATCCGGCATCGGTAAGGCCATCGCCACCCGCCTCGCCGCCGAGGGCGCCTGCGTCGTCATCGCCGACCTCGACCTCGAGAAGGCGCAGGCCGCGGCGTCCGAGCTCGGCAACAGCGATGTCGCGATCGGGGTGCAGGCGATCGTGACGGATGCCGCAGCCGTCCAGCGCGCGATCGACGATGCGGTGCTCGCCTTCGGCGGCCTCGATCTCGTCGTGAACAACGCGGGACTCTCGCTGTCGAAGCCGCTCCTCGAGACCACGGAAACCGACTGGGACCTGCAGCACGACGTCATGGCGAAGGGATCGTTCCTCGTCTCGAAGGCAGCGGCCAAGGTGCTCATCGAGCAGGGTCTCGGCGGCGACATCGTCTACATCGCGTCGAAGAACTCGCTCTTCGCCGGGCCGAACAACATCGCCTACTCGGCGACGAAGGCCGACCAGGCGCACCAGGTGCGGTTGCTCGCGGTCGAGCTCGGCGAATACGGCATCAAGGTCAACGGCATCAACCCCGACGGCGTCGTGCGCGGTTCGGGCATCTTCGCGTCGGGCTGGGGCGCGAACCGCGCGAAGACGTACGGCATCGAGGAGGAGGACCTCGGGATGTTCTACGCGCAGCGCACGATCCTGAAGCGGGAGGTGCTCCCCGAGCACGTCGCGAACGCCGTGTTCGTGCTCACCGGGCCCGAGCTGAGCCACACCACGGGCCTGCACGTGCCGGTCGACGCGGGCGTCGCCGCCGCCTTCCTGCGATGAGCGTCCACCGCACGCACAAGGCAGGATCGTGCGCGAGAGGCGATTCGCGAACCTCCTCTCACGCGCAAATCTCACTTGGGCGAGATCGGTGGGGCTCCCCTATGGAGGATCGGTGGGAGACCGGATGAGCGCCGGCACGGTTGCGGCGGTCGACCTGGGGGCGACCAGCGGCCGCGTCATCCTCGGCCGTGTCGACGGCCGTGCCGGCACCCTCGAGCTCGAACAGGTCGCCCGATTCCCCAACGGACCCGTGCGGCTCGCGTCGGGACTGCACTGGGACCTCACGGGCCTCTACCGCGACGTCGCGAACGGGCTCGCCGACGCCTTCCTCCGCGCCCCCGACGTCGCCTCGATCGGCGTCGATTCCTGGGCCGTCGACTACGCCCTGCTGCGCGGAGACCGCTTGCTCGGCGAGCCGTTCCACTACCGTGACGAGCGCACCGCGTCGGGCGTCGAACGAGTGCACCGGGCGGTGCCGTTCGCCGAGCTGTACCGCCGCAACGGCCTGCAGTTCCTGCCGTTCAACACGCTCTACCAGCTGGCCGCCGAGCAGGCATCCGCGAGCGGATGCCTCGACATCGCCGACTCCCTCCTGCTCGTGCCCGACCTCATCGCGTTCCAGCTCACGGGTGCGAGACTCTCCGAGCGCACGAACGCGTCGACCACGGGGCTCCTCGGCGTCGAGTCACGCGAATGGGACGACGAGCTCATCGAGCGGCTCGGATTCAGCCCCGCCCTCTTCGCCCCGCTCGTCAGCCCGGGCGAGGCGATCGGCGGACTCCGGCGCGATGTCGCCGCCGATCTCGCCGCCCCCTCGCGTGTCGACGTCGTCGCGGTCGGGTCGCACGACACCGCATCCGCGGTCGCCGCCGTGCCGATGCGCGCCGAGTCGGCCGCATACATCTCGTGCGGCACGTGGGGCCTCGTCGGCGTGGAGCTGCAGCATCCGGTGACGTCGGATGCCGCCCGCGACGCGAACTTCACCAACGAGAGCGGCGTCGACGGTCGGGTCCGGTTCCTGCACAACGTGATGGGGCTCTGGCTGCTGTCGGAGTCGGTGCGGTGGTGGGAGCGCAGCGGCGATTCCATCGACCTTCCCGAACTGCTCGCCGCCGCGGCATCCGTCACCACTCCCGTGCCCGTGTTCGACGCGAACGACCCGCGCTTCCTCGCCCCGGGCGACCTGCCCGGCCGAATCGCCGAGTGGTGCGTCGAACACGAGGTCGCAGCGCCCGGTACCCGCGCCGAGGTCGCGCGTTCGATCATCGAGAGCCTGGCCGAGGCGTTCGCGCAGGCCGCGCGTGCCGCATCCCTGCTCTCGACCGTCGACATCGAGACGATCCACGTCGTGGGCGGCGGCGCGCTCAACGCGCTCCTGTGCCAGCGCACCGCCGATCGGTCGGGCCTGCCGGTGCTCGCCGGACCGGTCGAGGCGACCGCGATCGGCAATGTGCTCGTGCAGGCGCGCGCCCAGGGCTTCGCCGGCGGCGACCTCGAGGCGCTGCGAGCGATCGTGGCATCGGCATTCGCGCCGACCCGATACGAGCCCACGAGTCGCCGCTGAACCCGGCGCTCAGGAGTGCGCGAGCAGCTGCAGCACGATCACGATGCCACCGAGCACCACGAGGGCGAACAGGGCGAGCAACTGCTCCCACCACACGAGCCTGGTGCGCCGAACGGCGGCCCAGCCGATGAGGCCGAGCGTTCCGAGGTAGACCCAGGTCGCCACCGCGAGGGCGGTCGGAAGGGTGATCCACCCGGGCCACGAGCAGAGCAGCAGCACGACCGGAACGCCGACCGAGGCGAACGCGCCGCTCGCGATGCGGAACATCCGCCCGAGCTCCTCGCGGTCGGGAAGTGACGCGTGGGCGGCGAGGTGCGCGATCACCTCGGCGACGAACCCCGCGACCGTGATGCCGAGCACGCCGATGACGAGGGAGGACGTCGCCTCCTGCGGCGAGGGATCGTGGGCCCGGAGCACGAGCACGATCGCCAGGCCGGTGAACGTGGCGTAGACGCGCTCCTTCAGCGCCTGCGCCAGCACCGCCGCAGGCTGCCGGGCGCTCCATTCGCGGCGGCGCTCACGTCGAGCGGATGCCGCCGGCAGCCGCTCAGGCACGGCGTCGCCGGGGCCCTGCGTATCCTCCATGTCGAAAAACTAGCAGCGGCCCTTCTGAGAGGATCGGATGATGACGGATGCCCCGCTGCTCATCTCCGTGCCCGGCGCGACCCTGCGCGACGCTCTCGGCTCCCCGCCCGATGGCGTCGACGTCGTGGTCTGGAACCTGGAGACCCCGCCGCCCGCCCCGCACATCGACATCGTCGTCCCGCCGTACATGGGCCAGGCGCTGCGCCTGCCCGCCCTCGCCGACGTGACGACGCGGCTGGTGCAGTCGCAGTCGATCGGCTACGACGACATCGCGGGTGCCCTCCCGCCCGGGCACGTCTACGCGAACGCGGCGACCGTGCACGAGACCTCCACCGCCGAGCTCACGCTCGCCCTGGTGCTCGCCGCGCAGCGAGGCATCCCCGACTTCGTGCGCGCCGCATCCGAGGGTCGCTGGGCGCCGGCACGGCACGCGAGTCTCGCCGACCGCCGCGTGCTGCTCGTCGGGTTCGGCGGCGTCGGGCG